>JAOPWG010000519.1 GCA_025965775.1 Modestobacter sp.
CCGCGGCGCCGCGCACGGCCGCCATGCCGGCCCTCGCCCCACGCGTCCCCGCAGCCCGCCCGCAGCCCGGCCAGCCCGTCGCCGACGCACCTGCGGCCGGGGCGCTGCTCGCTGACCGGTTCGCCGACGCCGAGACCGCGCCCGGGGTGTCCTCCGGCGCGAGCCGTCCGCGCCTGGGTGGCCGCCGGGCCGCCGACCGCGCGTTCGCCGGCGCCGACATGGCCGGCACCGAGGTCCCCGGCGCTGTCGACCTCGCGGACCCGGACCAGCCGGGCGGTGACCTGCCCACGCAGGAGTGGGACGAGTGGTCCGCCGCCGGCCCGTTCGACGAGGTGCCCCCCGGCACGGACGGCAGCACCGCCACCGCGCTGCGCTCGCGACACCACGCCCCGCAGGACGACCCGGACGGCATGCCCGCCGAGTACGGGGACGACGGCCATGGGGCCGACGGGAACTACCCGTTCTTCGACGAGACCGGCGGGCTCGAGGTCATCGTCGCCGACGACTCCGCCTCCGACGCCGGCGAGCACGACGACTTCTTCGACGACGACTCCGACGGGGCCGACCACTCCGGGGGCGACGGCGACGGGCCCGGTGGAGGCCGGGGCAGGCGCGGCGGTGGCGGCGGGGGCCGCGACCGGCAGGGCGGCCGGGCGCGCAAGCGCCGCCGTCCACTGGCCGCGGTGCTGTCGCTGGCCGTGCTGGCCGCACTGGTCGCCGGTGTGCTGGTGGGTGGCCAGACGCTGCTGCGCGCGATCAACCCCGCCGCCGAGGACTACACCGGGTCCGGTTCCGGCAACGTCGACATCCGGATCAGCGACGGTGACAGCCTGCGCACCATCGCCGGCACGCTGGTCGATGCCGGCGTCATCGCCTCCGGCGCCCCCTTCCTCGACGCCGCCAAGGGCCACCCGCAGGCCACCGGCGTCCAGCCGGGCGTCTACCGCATGCAGCAGCAGATGTCCGGTGCCGCGGCACTGGATCTGCTGCTGGACCCGGCCACCCGGCAGCTGTCGCGGGTCACCGTCCCCGAGGGGCTGACGGTCGCCCAGACGTTGCAGCGGGTAGCCGACGACACCGGCATCGCGCTGCCGGACCTGCAGGCGGTGGCCACGGACACCGCGACCCTGGGGCTCCCGCCGTACGCCAACGGGCTGCTGGAGGGCTTCCTGTTCCCGGCCACCTACGACATCGAGCCGGGGACCGCGGCGGCCGACGTCCTCAAGCCGATGGTCGCCCGCGCCGTGCAGGCGCTGGACGCGCTCAGCATCCCGGTCGACCAGCGGCTGGCCGTGCTGACCAAGGCCAGCATCGTGCAGGCGGAGTCCGGGTCGGTCGCGGACATGGGCAAGGTCGCCCGGGTGCTGGAGAACCGGCTGGCCGACGGGATGCCGCTGCAGCTGGACACCACGGTCAACTACGCCAACGGCAAGGGCGGCGTCACCACCAGCCCCGACGACCGCGCCAACCCCTCGCCGTACAACACCTACGTCCACTCCGGGCTCCCGCCCGGGGCGATCAGCAACCCCGGTGAGCAGGCGCTGGAGGCGGTGCTGTCCCCGACCCCGGGCGACTGGCGCTTCTTCGTGGTCGTCGACCCCCACACCGGCGACACGCGGTTCGCAGTGACCGGCGCGGAGCACCAGCAGAACGTGCTGTTGTTCCAGCAGTGGCTGCGGGACCACCCGAACGGATGAGGGCCGCGGTCCTCGGTCGCCCGGTCAGCCACTCCCTGTCACCGTTGCTGCACCGGGCGGCGTACGCCGCGCTGGGCCTGTCCGACTGGACCTACGACGCTCTGGACGTGGGGGCCGAGGACCTGCCGGACCTGCTGGCCGGGCTGGGGCCGGAGTGGCGCGGCTTCTCGGTGACGATGCCGTGCAAGCAGGCCGCCGCCCGGGTCGCCGACGAGGTCGAGCCGCTGCCCCGGCTGCTGCGGGCGGCCAACACGCTGGTCCGCACCGACGCCGGCGGCTGGCGGGCGGAGAACACCGACGTCACGGGCGTGGGCATGGCCCTGCAGTTGGGCGGCGTCGAGCAGGTGGAGCACGCCGCGATCCTCGGTGCCGGGGGCACCGCCGCCGCGGCCGGAGCCGCACTCGCCTCCCTCGGCGCCCGCCGGATCGACGTGCACGTCCGGGAGCCGGGCCGGGCCGCCGACCTGCTCCGGGTGCTGGACGTGCTCGACGTCCCGGCCACCGTGCACCGCCTGGAGACCGCGGGGGCCGTGGAGGCGCCGGTGGTCGTCAGTACCGTGCCGGTCGACGGGCAGCCGGCGGTGGCCGCGCTGGACTGGCGGTCCGGGCAGACCGTGCTCGACGTCCTCTACGCGGGCTGGCCGACGCCGCTGGCGCAGCGGGTGCAGGCCGCGGGCGGTACGGCGATCAGTGGCCTGGAGGTGCTCTTCTGGCAGGCCACCCTGCAGGTGGAGCTGATCACCGGGCACCCGGCGCCGATCGCGGCGATGCGGGCCGCCCTCGACGGCTGAACCGGCTCGACCGTGCCCGGGGTGCTCGTCTGGGCGGTCGCCGGTGGAGTCCTCGGCGTCCTGGTCGCCCCGTGGCTGGCCGCCGTCACCGTCCGGCTGGCGACCCGGGACTCCACCGCCCGGCCGTCCCCGGCGCGGGTCGCGGGCACGGCGGTCGCCGCG
>JAOPWG010000009.1 GCA_025965775.1 Modestobacter sp.
GTTCGCCCTGGATACCGCGAAGTACCGCCGGCCGCTGCTGGCCTCCTCGACCGACGGCGTGGGCACCAAGATCGCCCTGGCCCGGGCGCTGGACCGGCACGACACCGTCGGCATCGACCTGGTGGCCATGGTCGTCGACGACCTCGTGGCCTGCGGCGCGGAGCCGCTGTTCCTGCAGGACTACGTGGCCTGTGGCCGGGTGGTGCCCGAGCGCATCGCCGCGATCGTCACCGGCATCGCGGAAGGCTGCACCCAGGCCGGCGCCGCCTTGGTGGGCGGCGAGACCGCCGAGCACGGTGACCTGATGGACGCCGACGAGTACGACCTGGCCGCCACGGCGGTCGGCGTGGTCGAGGCCGACGCGGTGCTGGGGCCCGAGCGGGTGCGCGTCGGCGACGTCGTGGTCGCGATGGCGTCGTCCGGGTTCCACTCCAACGGCTACTCCCTGGTCCGCCGGGTGGTGGACCGTGCCGGGCTGGACCTCACCGCCACCCCGGCCGGGCTGTCCCGGCCGCTGGGCGACGAACTGCTCGAGCCCACCCGGATCTACGCCCTGGCCTGCCTGGCCCTGGTGGCGGACCTGGGCGTGGACGACGTGCACGCCTTCGCGCACATCACCGGTGGCGGGCTGGCCGGAAACACCGCCCGCGTCGTCCCGGCGGGCCTGGAGGCCGTGCTGGACCGGTCCACCTGGGCGCTGCCGCCGGTCGTCCGCCTCTTCGAGGAGCACGGGGTGCCCCGGGCGGAGTCCGAGCGGGCGTTCAACTGCGGGGTGGGCATGGTCGCCACGGTCTCCCCGGCCTCGGCGGACCGGGCCGTGGAGCTGCTGGCCGCCCGTGGGGTGCCGGCATGGATCGCCGGCACGGTGGGCGCGGCCCCCGATGCCGGGGACGGCGCTGCCCGGCTGGTGGGCTCCTACCGCTGACCCGGCGAGTCGCCCGTCGCCTCGATGGTCCCGGCGCTGCCCGGCCGTCGCGGCCGAACCGGGCGGACCCGGCCGGTGTCCTGCGCGCATGACGACACCGCCGCCCCCGGGACGGGAGCGGCGGTGTCGGTGCTGTGCAGTTAGCGCCGGGTCAGCCGGCCTGGTCGGTCAACGACTGGCTGCCCAGTCGTCGTCCGTGTCGTCGTCCGGCGCCCAAGGATCCCCTAGGGCGCCGTCCTCGTCGTCGGTCGTGCCCCCACGTGCGGGGAACGACGACGGCTGACCAGCGAGCTCACGCTGCAGAGCCGTGAGGTCGGTGTTGGGTGAGCTGTACTTGAGCTCACGGGCCACGCGCGTTTGCTTGGCCTTCGCTCGGCCGCGCCCCATTGGCTCGACCCCCTCGTGACGGAGTAGGGCGCCCAGCTCCGGGCTGGACGGCCCGTGCGGCGACCCCGACTGAGTGACTGTGTCCTCGTGTGAGCTTACGACACGGATCGGTCACGGGCACGCGTCCGGTGCGCGAGCCCCCCGTCAGGAGGGCTCCGGTGACCGGTGTCTCACCCAAGAGGGGCCTGGAAGGCCGTCGGAGGCCTGTCGGAGGGCTCCGACGGCCCCTCAGCGCGGCAGCCGGATCGTCGCCAGCCGGCCCACGGACGACATCCGTTCCTCGGCGAGGCGGTCGGCGGCGACGGCGGGGGAGACGCCGTCGGCGTCCGCGGCGGCGAACACGCGCAGCGCCACGTCGAAGATGGCGGTGGTCTTGGCCTCGGCCCGGGCGAAGGAGAAGCCGTGCCGCTCGTCCTCCACCTGGATCACACCGCCGGCGTTGACCAGGTAGTCGGGGGCGTAGAGGATCCCGCGGTCGGCCAACAGCGCGGCGCTGCCCTCGTGGGCGAGCTGGTTGTTGGCCCCGCCGCAGACGATCTCGGCCGGCAGCACGGCCACGGTCTCGTCGTCCAGGGCGCCGCCGAGCGCGCAGGGCGCGTAGACGTCGTGCGGGGTCCGGACCAGCGTCGCGGTGTCGGCGACCGCCCGCACCTGGGGGTGGCGTCCTTGCACCCGGGTGACGGCGGCCGGATCGACGTCGGTGACGACGACCGAGGCGCCGTCGGCCACCAGCCGGTCGACCAGACAGCTGCCGACCTTGCCGACGCCGGCGACGGCCACGGTGCGCCCGGCCAGGCTGGGGGCGCCCCAGCGGTGCTGGGCGGCGGCCCGCATCCCCTGGAAGACGCCGAAGGCGGTGAGCACCGAGGAGTCGCCGCACCCGCCGAAGGCCTCCGAGCGGCCGTGCGCGAAGCGCGTCTCCCGGGCCACCACGTCCAGGTCGGCGTTGTAGGTGCCGACGTCGCAGGCGGTCAGGTAGCGGCCGCCCAGGGCCTCGACGAACCGGCCGTAGGCGCGCAGCAGCGCCTCGGTCTTGTCGGTGCGCGGGTCGCCGTTGATGACGCCCTTGCCCCCGCCGAGGTCCAGGCCGGCCAGGCTGTTATTGTAGGCCATCGCCTTGGAGAGGGCGAGCGCATCGGCGACGGCGTCGCTCTCCGAGGCGTAGGGGAAGAAGCGGGTGCCGCCGAGCGCGGGGCCCAGCGCGGTGGAGTAGACCGCGATCACCGCTCTGAGCCCGGAGGCCTCGTCGGAGCAGAAGACGACCTGTTCGTGCCCGGAGCCCATCACATCCACGTCGCGCAGCCTAGGCGGAGGTCCGTGGGCCGGCCCGCGGTCGCCGCCGGCGGCACGGTGACGACGGCGGGGATGTGTGCTGGTGAGGGCTCCTGCGGGCACCGAGCCGGAGCCGGGGAGCCCCGGGGACGGGCACCCCGGGGAGATGGGCTGACGCCCGGGGCTCCGGCGGAGGAGGCGGCGTGCGCAACGGGCAGCGTGGCCGACGACGGTGGCCGTGAACCCGCCGTCCCTGGGTGTGGCGGTGGTGGGCTTCGGCTGGATGGGCCGGGTCCACACCCAGGCGTACGCCCGGGTCGGACACCACTTCCCGGAGCTGGCGCTGGCCCCCGAGCTCGTCGCGGTCGCGGACGACGTCCCGGGCCGGGCGGAGGCAGCGGCCGGCCAGTTCGGGTTCGCGTCGGCCACCCGGGACTGGCGGGAACTGGTCACCGAGCCACGGGTGGGTGCCGTGAGCATCACCGCTCCCAACTTCCTGCACCGCGAGATCGCCGTCTTCCTCGGCGGGGTGGCGAGCACCGCGGGGCTCACCGGTTCGCTGTTCACGCTGCTCGCGGGGTACCCCGACCAGCGTGCGCTGCTCCGCCGGGACCCCTCGCTCGCGCCGGCCGCGGTCGAGGAGACGATCCGCCACTCCAGCCCGCTGCAGCTGGTCGGCCGCACCACCGCGCGCGAGGTCACTGCACGGGACGACCATCCCGGCCGGTGCCCGGGTCGTGCTGGTCTACGGCGCCGCCAACCGCGACGAGCGGCAGTTCCCGGGCCCCGACGCCTTCGATCTGACCCGCGGCGGCCGCGTCCGGCACCTCGGGTTCGGAGAGGGCCGGCACGGCTGTCTCGGCGCCCCCTGGCCCGGCTCGAGGCCAAGGTCGCGCTGGAGGAGGCGCTGCCCGTGCTGGGCGGCTACTCCCTCGCGGGACCGCCGGTGCGCTACGCCACCACGGCGAGACGGTCAGCCGCCGGTTGCCGGGCGCCCGGCTGGTCGCCGTGGCCGATCCGGCGCCGGGCGCCGCCGCCCGGCTGGCCGGGTCCCTCGGCGCAGCCCGGGCCTACACCGACCCGGCGCGGGTGTGGGAGGACCCGCAGGCGGACGCCGTGGTCATCGCGTCCCCGGCCCGGTCGCACGCCGAACTCGTCGTCGCCGGTGTCGCCGCAGCCGCCGCGGGCAAGCACGTCTTCTGCGAGAAGCCGATGGCGGTCGTGCTCGCCGACGCCGACCGCGCGATCGACGCCGCACGCAGCGCCGGCGTGGTGCTGCAGATCGGCTTCAACCGGCGGTTCGCGCCGGACTGGCGGGCCGCGCAGGTGCTCCCGGACGGCCGCGGCGGTCGAGGTGTTCGCCGACCGCCGATGCGCTGGTGGAGCCGGAGTGGCGCGATCAGGGGCTGCTGGACACCGCCGTGGTCGTGGTGCGCTTCGACAACGGAGGTAGCCGGCCGGTCTCAGGCGTTCTTGGGGAAACCGAGGTTCAGGCCGCCGTGGCTGGGGTCCAGCCACCGGCTGGTGATCACCTTGCCGCGGGTGAAGAAGTGCACGCCCTCGGTGCCGTGGGCGTGCGAGTCGCCGAACAGCGAGTTCTTCCAGCCGCCGAAGGAGTAGTAGGCCATCGGCACGGGGATGGGGACGTTGATCCCGATCATCCCGACCTCCACCTCGTGCTGGAACCGCCGGGCGGCGCCGCCGTCGTTGGTGAAGATCGCGGTGCCGTTGC
>JAOPWG010000003.1 GCA_025965775.1 Modestobacter sp.
GCCGGGCTGGGACGCCTGGTCGCCGTCGATGCCGGGTACACGCACACACTCGGCCTGCGGGCCGACGGCACCGTGGTCGCCTGGGGCTCCAACGGCGGCGGCGAGTCGGACGTCCCGGCGGGCCTCACCGACGTCGTCCAGGTCTCCGCCCAGGGCTACAGCAACCTGGCGCTGCGGGCCGACGGCACCGTGGTGGGCTGGAGCCAATCGGGTCGCACGGTCCCCCCGGGACTGACGGGCGTGACTGCCGTCGCGGCCGGGTGGGACCACGACATGGCGCTCCTGGCCGACGGCACCGTGCGCAGCTGGGGCACCTTCGACCCCCCGATGCCCGGGGGAACCCCCGACCCACCCACCGGGCTGACCGACGTCGTCGCGCTCGCCTCGGGCGAGCGGCACAGCCTCGCCCTGAAGTCCGACGGGACGGTGGTCGCCTGGGGTGCGGCGAACGGCTACCCGTTCGCACCGCCTGCGGGGCTCGACGACGTCGTCGCCGTCTCGGCCGGCCGGTACCAGTCCATGGCGCTGCGCGCCGACGGCACCGTCGTGACCTGGGGTGGGCCGGACCAGTACGGCGAGAACGACGCACCCCCCGATCTGACCGGTGTCGTCGCCGTCTCCGCGGGCTACCAGCACGACCTCGCACTGAAGGCCGACGGCACGGTCGTCGCCTGGGGCGACGGCTCCTACGGCCAGACCACCGTGCCGACGACGGCCACCGGGGTGTCCGCCATCTCGGCCGGCGGGTTCCACAACGTGGTCCTGACCGACGTGCCGCCGACACTGACCGCAGCCGGCCCGCCGTCCACCGGGACCGTGGGTACCGCCTACCCGGCGTACTCCTTCACGGCCACCGGCGCCCCGGCACCCACCTTCGCCGTCTCCTCCGGGGCCCTGCCCGCGGGCCTGACCCTGTCCGGCGCCGGCCTGCTGTCCGGCACCCCGACCGCCGCCGGCAGCTCGACGTTCACCGTGACGGCGACCAACGGCGTGGGCGCCGACGCCGTGTCCGGGCCCCTCACGCTGACCATCGCCGCCGCCCCGGCACCGCCCACCAGCACCCCACCGGTGCCGACCGGGCCGACCACCCCGGGGTTCGTCCCCCCGGCGAGCCCCCCGGCCGCCGACGGGCAGCTGCGGGTCGCCGACGCCGCCGGGACGCCGACGACCACCCTCGCCCCCGGGTCGCGCACCACCCTGACCGCCAGCGGCGCAGCCCCCGGCAGCACGGTCACGTTCGTCGTCTACTCCACCCCCGTCGTGCTGGGCAGCACCCTCGTCGACGCCACCGGCACGGCCACCAGCACGGTCACCCTGCCCGGCACCCTCGCGCCCGGATCCCACACCCTCGTCGCCTTCGCGACCGCGGCCGACGGCAGCAGCCTGGTCCTCTCCGCCGAGGTGACCGTGACCGGCCCCGGCGTCGAGCTGGCCGCCACCGGCACCGACACCACCCTGCCCCTCGGGCTCGGGCTCGTCCTGCTCGTCGTCGGTGGAGTCCTGGTCGCCGTCCCCGCGCGGCTCCGGCCCGCGTCCGCCCGCCGCTGACGGACGGCCCCGGCTCTACGCTCGCCCCGTGAGCGTCACCGTGGTCGGGAGCCTGAACGAGGACGTGGTCGTGACCGTGCGCCGGCTGCCAGCCCGGCCAGTGCCTGCGCCCGGCGATTTCAAACCCCCGCGGAGTTCCGCCGACTACTGGTCTCGGCTCATGAGCCGTGCTAATGACAGTCCACTCGTGGTTGCAGTTCTGGTTGCAGTTGACCCAGTCCGATCTTGGTTCGAGCTAGTTCGCCGTCGTCCGGTGAAACGGAGAACCCGCTGCGCACCAGGCCTTTTCGGACATCAGCGGACATCTGTGAACGCCATCAGGTCGGCCTGGCAGTGTGGGGGTCAGGGGTTCGAGTCCCCTCAGCCACTCGCGGGTGCACGTTCTCACTCAGCAGCAGGGTGGCCGCCGGATGCCGGCCGTCATGCAGTCGCACGTGCCGGATGCCGGCCTTCTGCAGCAGCCGCGTCCAGTCGTCGTGGTCGGCCTTCTTGTCGATCGGCCGGCCGTTGGCCTGAGCGAAGACCAGGTCCTCGTCGTGCCACTCCGAGCCGGCCAGCATCCGCTCGCCGAGCTGGGCCGCCTTGTGCGCGTGCAGCGCGGCCACCAACGGCAGCGGCAAGGCGAGCGTGCGCTGGCTCCGTCGGGTCTTCGGCTCCTCGTAGATGAGCCCGCCACCGCGGACGCGATGGATGCTGCGCCGCACGGTGAGGGTGTTGGTGAGCAGGTCGATGTCCTTCCACTGCAGCGCCAGTGCCTCGGACTGCCGCAGGCCGAGTGCGAGAGCGACGCTCCAGCGGGCGGAGTTGCGGAGCTGCGCCGCTGCCTCGAGCACGGCGCGTGCCTCATCGAGGTCCAGTGCGGTGGCGATGTCGCTCTGCCGCTGGGCGGGCGGGTCGACGAGGGCGGCGACGTTGCGGGGAACGTGGCCGCGCTGCACGGCGACGGTGAGCGCGCGGGACAGGATGCGGTGATACCTCAGCACGGTGGCAGGGGAGTAGTCGGCATCCAGCAGGTCCGTGTAGAGCTGGTCGAGGTGCTCGGGCCGGAGGCGCTCGATGCGGTGCCGGCCGATCCCGGGGATCAACCGGCTGCGGACGGCTGACTCGTAGCTCTCCAACGTGCGCTGGCGCACTCGGCGCGGCGCGATCGTGGTGAGCCAGTGCTCCAGCCAGTCGGCGACCGTGGGGCGGAGGCCGCGCTGACCGTGCCCGTGCCCGTGCTGCGCTTGCGCTCCAGCTCGCGGACCTTTCCACGACCACCCCGCGAGTTTTGCCGGTGACATGGCGGCGGTCGAGCTTGCCGTCGACCGTGAAGCCGACGGAGACGTAGCCGTGCCAACGTCCGTCGGCGCCCTTGTAGATCGTCGACTCGCCGTTCGATGCTCGTCGTGCCATCGGTCGGTCCTCGCTCGTCATCGGCTGGATGCGGAGTGTTCAGCAGCCCTCTGACAGCTGGGAACTGCTGAGGTCGTCAAAGAGCGTGCGCTGCTCGACCGTGGTCTGCGTTCGTGGCTGTGGACGAGACCGGACAGTCGGTGGGGGAGCATCGAGCCGGTTGACGTATCGCTCGAGCTCGGCGCGGGAGATGCGGCAGCTGCGGCCGATGTGCACGGGTCGCAGATGGCCGTCCTTGATGAGGGAGTACACGGTCGTCCGCCCGACGCGGAGGACGTCGGCTGCTCCCTCGGTGGTCAGCAGCAGGGACTGTGTCTCCCCTGACTGCGGGCGCTCAGTGGGCAAGCCGTCCTCCCGGTCGTCGGCCGGTGCCTGGGCTGGCTGGCCGTCACGTGGAGAGAAGGCGCCAGCAGAGGGCGTTGACTGACGGCTCGACGTGCTGAGTTGAGCGCCGGCGGGTCGGTAGGAACGGGGGTGAACCGGAGGAAGGCGGGGGTGACAAGCGTGCGTCGTCGTCACCCCGGTGTCGACGAGATGTCTCCCCGGGGCTGTCGCGGCCCGGTTCAGGGAAGCAGTTGCTGCCGCTCGGCGCCAGCGTCGAAGAAGGTGCTCAGGTACTCGTTGTCGGGCTCTAGAGCGCTGGTGCGCATCAGGGAGAAGATCTCAGCTCCGTCCGCGGGGACCCTGTCCGACGAGGAGCTGGCGAGGAAGTCCCACGACAGCGCCGTGAGGTCACTCCCGGAGGAGCGCGCGGCCGAGCTCGCGGCCCGAATGCTCGCCCTTCCTGACGCTCAGATCGTCGAGGATCTCACCGCGCTGCTGACCTCGGCGGGGGAGCGCTGAGGTCGAGACGGTTACCGCTCCCGGACTGCGTAGGTCAGGTGGGCCACCCGCTGCGTCGGCTCCGCGCGGACCGGCTCCAGGGCCACGCGGCCCGCGTCCACGCCCTCGAACAGGCGGATTCCGGAGCCGAACAGCACGGGTGACAGCGCGATCGTGAACTCGTCGATCAGGCCGGCGTTCACGTACTCCAGGATCGTTGCGCCGCCGCCCGCGATGCGGATGTCCCGGTCGCCGGCGGCCACGCGGGCCTGGTCGAGCGCGGGCTCGATGCCGTCGTTGACGAAGTGGAAGGTGGTCCCGCCCGGCCGCTCCCAGGGGTCACGCTTCTCGTGCGTCACGACGAAGACCGGCGTGTGG
>JAOPWG010000040.1 GCA_025965775.1 Modestobacter sp.
CGCCGACGTCGACCCCGCGGGTCGGATGGGCGGCGATGAGCAGCCGCGGCTGCGCGCTCATCTCCCGCCCGACGATGAGCTTCTGCTGGTTCCCGCCCGACAGCGCCACGGCCAGCGTGTCCGGGCCGGGGGCGCGGACGTCGTACTCGCGCATGATCCGCTCCGTGTCGGCCCGGGCGGCGCGGCGGTCGATGAAGGCACCCTTGGCCGCGGGGGGCCGGGTCTGGTGACCCAGGACGCGGTTCTCCCACAGCGGCGCGTCCAGCAGCATCCCCTGCCGGTGCCGGTCCTCGGGGATGAAGCCGATGCCGCCCTCCCGGCGCTGCCGGGTGCTCCAGTGCGTGACGTCGTCGGTGCCGAGCCGGACGGCGCCGCCGGCCAGCGGGCGCAGGCCCATGATCGCGTCGACCAGTTCGGCCTGGCCGTTGCCCTCGACGCCGGCGATGCCGACGACCTCGCCCTCGCGCACGGTGAAGGAGACGTCGTCGACGACCGGGCGGCCGTCCAGCGAGGTGACGGTGACCCCGGCCAGTTCCAGGACGGCGGTCTCCCGGACGGTGGAGGTACGGGTCGCCGGGGTCGGCAGCTCCGCGCCGACCATCATCTCGGCGAGCTGCTTGGCCGTCGTCGTCCGCGGGTCGGCCTCACCGACGGTGGTGCCGCGGCGGATGACGGTGATGGAGTCGGCGACCTTGCGCACCTCGTCCAGCTTGTGCGAGATGAAGATGACGGTGAGGCCCTCCCGCTTGAGCTCGGCCAGGTTGCCGAACAGCTCGTCGACCTCCTGCGGCACGAGGACGGCGGTGGGCTCGTCGAGGATCAGCGTGCGCGCGCCGCGGTAGAGGACCTTGGCGATCTCCACCCGCTGGCGGTCGCCGACCCCGAGGTCCTCGACGAGGCTGTCGGGGTCCAGGCCCAGGGCGTAGCTGTCGGAGATCTGCCGGATCCGGCGACGGGCCTCGGCCCGGTCCAGCCGGATCCCCTTGGTGGGCTCGCTGCCCAGCACGATGTTCTCGAGCACGGTGAAGTTGTCGGCGAGCATGAAGTGCTGGTGGACCATGCCGACCCCGGCGGCGATGGCGTCGGCTGGGCTGCGGAAGGTGACCGGCCTGCCGTCGAGCAGGATCTCGCCCTCGTCGGGCCGGTGCATGCCGTAGAGGGTCTTCATCAGCGTGGACTTCCCCGCGCCGTTCTCCCCCACGATCGCGTGCACCTCGCCGCGGCGGACCCGTAGTTCGATGTCCTTGTTCGCCACCACGCCGGGGAAGCGCTTGGTGATGCCCCGCAGTTCGACCGCCAGCGGTGCGGACCCGGTCATCGACATCTCCTCGGTGCGGTGCGGTGGTGCCGGTTCGGTCCGGAGGATCTCCGGCCGGGACCGCGGCGGACGGCGTTCTCGTCCGCCGCGGGGACGGTACACACGGAAAACGGCGGGCCCGGGGCGTGTGCCGCCGGGTCCGCCGTGTCCGTGCTGCTCAGGACGATCTTGTCACGGAGTCGTGGGGACCGTGATCTTGCCGTCGATGATCTGCTGCTTGTAGCTGTTGATCTGATCCTGGATGTCGTCGATCTGACCCCCGGAGGTGGCCAGCCCGACGCCGTCGGTGGACAGGTCGTTGACGATGTCCGCCCCGCCCTTGACGTTGCCGCCGACGAAGTCACCGATGAAGGCCTGGACGGCATTGTCGACCCGCTTGAGCACCGAGGTCATGATCACCGGCTGCAGGGCCGGGTCACCGACGGTCTGGTACTGGTCGGAGTCGACACCGATCGCCCGCTTGCTCGAAGCGGCGGCCGCCTGGAAGACGCCGATGCCCGAGCCACCGGCCGCGGCGTAGACGATGTCGGCACCCGCGTCGTACATCCCCTGGGCGACGATCTTGCCCTTGGCCGGGTCGCTGAAGCCGGTGAAGTCGCCGGCCGGGGAGATGTACTGCACGTCCACGGTGATGTCGGACTTCACCGCCTTGGCGCCGGCGACGTAGCCGGCCTGGAAGCTCTGGATCAGCGGGGTCTCGACGCCGCCGACGAAGCCGATGTGGCCGGTCTCGGACTTCAGCGCCGCGGCGACACCCCCGAGGAAGGAGCCCTGGTTGGCGGCGAACTGCAGCCCGGTCACGTTGTCCGCGACGCCCACGCCGGTGGAGTCGATGATCGCGAAGGTGGTGTTCGGGTACTGCTTGGCCACCTCGCCGATCACGTCGCCGTAGGCGAAGCCCACGGCGACGACCGGGTTGTAGCCCCCGTCGGCCAACTGGGTGAGCAGGTCGGCCCGGTTGGAGGCGTCACTGTTGGGCGAGAGCTCCTGGAGCGTGCCCTTGTTGGCCTTGATGGCCGCCTCGGCACCGGCATAGGCGGAGTCGTTGAACGACTTGTCACCACGGCCGCCGGTGTCGTAGGCGAGACCGATCTTCAGGTCACCGCCGCTGGCACTGCTGCCGCTGGCGGCGTTGCCGCTCCCGTTGCTGGCGCAGGCCGCGAGGGCCAAGCTGCCGGCCAGCAGCAGAGCCGCGGCCTTCATCCCACGCACTCGGCGCAAGACGGTCTCCTCTCTCAGAGGGCTCGGCCGACGAGTCGGCCGCGCCCCGGTGGGGTGGATCGAGCTGGTTCGCATCCGCCGTCCGGCCGGCCGCATGGAACAGCTCCACCAGGCGACGGCGACCCCGGCACGCTAACCGCGGGTCCGCGCCGCCGGCCCCCTCCCGGGAGGACCGATGCCGGATCGTTGCCAACCGGCAACCCGCGACACACGGTTCGCAGCCACGG
This sequence comes from Modestobacter sp., assembly GCA_025965775.1. GTDB lineage: Bacteria > Actinomycetota > Actinomycetes > Mycobacteriales > Geodermatophilaceae > Modestobacter. The sequence continues at coordinate 2,767 of JAOPWG010000040.1, forward strand.
CGTGAGACAGGCCACACCGATGGTCGGCGCCGTCCCCGTCGCGGTGCCGGCGAGTTCCCTCGGAATGCCCGCCGACGCCGCCCGGCACACGTTCGTGGCGGCCGCCGAGCGCGACGGGCGCCGCCTGGTCGTCGGCCTCATGCAGGCCGAGCGACGGCCGGTCCACGAGCTGAAGCAGGCGGAGCGGCTGCCGGACTGGGGCTCGCCACCGCACCCGGTACCGGCGGGTCGGGCCGGCTGGTCGACCCGGGCGAGACCGCAGCCGCGATCGCCGCCGCACCTGCGGGGGACGACGGGGCGTCGCCGGCCGGCGAGGTGGTTCCCCCCGCGCCACCGGCCGCCCGGCCGGCGGCGCTCGACCGCCCCGCCAGGGACTCCCCCCTGCTGCCCGCGGGAGTGGCCGCCGGCGCGGTGGCCGTCATCGCGACGACCCTCGTGGGCCGGCGCCGGGCGCTGCGTCCCGTCCCCTCCCCCGCCGGCCCAGCGCAGCGGGCACCCAGCGGGTCACGGCCACGCCGGCCAGCGCACCAGCCCCCAGCAGACCCAGCGCCAGGCGCAGCGGCGAGGGAGCCGGACGCCCGGGCGGGTCGGGCTCCGGTGGCGGACTGACCGGCGCGCGCTCCACGGGCGGTGTGCGGGCGCGCTCGATGGCGGGGACCGTCGCCGTCCACGAGGCGGTGTAGAAGCCGAACCGGGCCACCACGTTGATCCAGACGATCAACCCCACGATGCCGCCCAGGGCCTGGGCGGTGACGTTGCTGGCGATCAGCGACAGGTACCAGGCGCCGACCAGCTTGAGCGCCTCGAAACCCACCGCGCCGAACACCGCCCCGGGCACCAGCGACCGGAGGCCGAACGGGTTGCCCGGCACACCCTTGAGCAGCCAGAGGAACACCAGCGTGTCCCCGGCCAGGGCCAGCGCGACCGCCACGGCGCCGGTGACCAGGAAGACGCCGGGCACCTCGTCCAGCCCGGCCAGGACCAGCAGCCGGGACGACGCACTGGTGGCCGTCGTCGTCAGCGCGATGCTGAGCACGCCGGCTCCGCCGAAGCCCAGCAACGCCACCAGGTCCCTGAGCCGGTCGGCGAGGAAGTCCGGCGGGTCCGGCCGGCCGCGCCACACGATGTCCATGCCGACCCGCAGCTTGTCCATCGCCCCCAGGCCGACGAAGAGGAAGCCCACCAGGCCGATCACCCCGACGACGCCCCGCGAGTCGATGGCGCTGGTGACCTGACCGGCGAGGTCCCGGCCGGTCTGCCCCGGGACGGCATCCCGGACGGCGGTGGTCAGCCGGTCCAGCAGCGCCGGGTGCCCGGACAGCACGAACCCGGCGACGGAGGCCAGCAGGAAGACGACCGGGAAGAGCGCGAGGAAGACGTAGTAGGTGACCCCCGAGGCCAGCAGGTCGCCCTGCACCCGGTTGTAGTGACCGCCGGCATGCACGAGGTGGTCCAGCCACGGACGGCGGGCGCGCTGCCGGTGCAGCAGACCCCGCGCCGCACCGACCGCGCGACCGATGGGGTCGCTCACCGGACGAGTGTGCTGGCTGGTGATCCCGTCCGCCCGCCGACGCCGCTGCGGCTCCGGCAGGTCAGTGCGGCGGCCCGGTGAGTGGGTACTCGCGGGCCACGGCCCAGGCCCCGCCGGGGAGCTGCTCGAACTCGGTGAAGGCGTCGACCCGGAACTCGGCCTGCAGGTCGACCAGTCCCGCGTAGGCCATGTCCAGCATGTCGGTGGGCACGTCGTGGGCCACGGTCACGTGCGGGTGGTAGGGAAAGGTCAGCGAACGGGCCAGCGGCCCGGTGCGCACATCGGTCGCGATCAGCTCGCAGTCGGCGATGCCCCGGGCGACGGCCACGAAGACCACCTCGGAGATGGGCCGGAACGTGCCCGTGCCCGACAGGTGCACGGCGAACGGGGGGTGCCGGCGGGCGACCTGCGCCAGATGAGCGGTGATCGCCGGGCGGTCGGCCACGGCGACCTCCGTCGGCGGCAGCAGCGTCACGTGCGGGGGTACCAGGCTGGCCTGGGGGTCACCGACCTTGCCACGCCACTCGACGAGCAGCTGGGCCCACGGCTCGGGCACCGGCACGACCACGCCGAGGATCGTGGTGTCGCCCGTGGCGTGCGTCTGCGTGCGCCGGGGGACGAAGGTGTCCTCCGCGGTGCGCCGCGGCCCCTCGCTCACGGCGCCGCGGGGGCCAGGAAGCCGACCCGGTCGTAGACCGCCGCCACCGTCGACGCGGCGACCTCCCGGGCGCGGAGCGCGCCCGCGGCCAGGATCCGCTGCAGCTCGGCCGGGTCGCCCAGCAGCTCGGCCGTGCGCTGCTGGACCGGCGCCAGCGCCTCGGTGACGACCTCGGCCAGCTCCTTCTTCAGATCGCCGTAGCCGCGACCGGCGAAGTGCTCCTCCAGCTGCGCGACGGTCTGCCCCGACAGCGCCGAGTGGATCGCCAGCAGGTTGGTCACGCCGGGCTTGGCGACCGGGTCGGCGACCACCTCACGACCGGTGTCGGTGACCGCCGACCGGATCTTCTTGGCGTTCACCTTGGGGTCGTCGAGCAGGTTGATGCAGCCGCCCGGCGGCAGGCTCTTGCTCATCTTCTTGTCCGGGGACTGCAGGTCCAGCACCCGCGCCGCGGCCGGCGGGATGAACCCCTCCGGGACGGTGAAGGTCTGCCCGTACCGGCTGTTGAACCGGCTGGCCAGGTCGCGGGTCAGCTCCAGGTGCTGGCGCTGGTCGTCGCCGACCGGCACCCGGTCGGCCTGGTAGAGCAGGATGTCGGCGGCCATCAGCACCGGGTAGGTGAACAGCCCGACCGACGTCGTCCCGCTGCCCTCGCGCTGGCTCTTGTCCTTGAACTGCGTCATCCGGCTGGCCTCGCCGAAGCCGGTGAGGCACTCCAGCACCCAGGACAGCTGGACGTGCTCGGGCACGTGGCTCTGCACGAACAGCGTGCTGCGGGCCGGGTCGACACCGAGGGCGAGGAGCTGCGCGGCCGAGACCAGGGTGCGCCGGCGCAACACCTCGGGGTCGGGCTGCTCGGCGGTGATCGCGTGCAGGTCGACGACGCAGTAGAAGGCGTCGTGGTCGTCCTGCAGGCTCACCCACTGCTTCAGCGCACCCAGGAGGTTGCCGAGGTGGAAGGAGTCCGCCGTCGGCTGGATGCCGGACAGCACGCGGGGAGCAGGCACGCCCACCATCGAACCACGCGCCCCAGAAGTCCCGACTCAGGCTCCGGCACTACCCGCGGGCACGCTGGTCAGCGCCGTGTCGCGGACACCGTCCAGCGCGGCGAGGAAGACGTCGTCCTCCTCGGGTGCGCCGACGGTGACCCGCAGCCCCTCCCCGGCGAACGGCCGGGTGATGACGGCGCGCGCTTCCAGGGCCGCAGCTGTCGCCGCGGTGGCCTCTCCCAGTGGCAGCCAGACGAAGTTGGCCTGGCTGTCGGCCACCGCCAACCCCCGTTCGCGCAGTGCGGCGGTGAGCCGGGTGCGCTCGGCGACGACGGCGGCACAGCGGTCGCGGACCTCGTCCTCGCTGGCCAGCGCCGCGACCGCAGCTGCCTGCGCCATGCTGGAGACGCTGAAGGGCATGGTGGTCTTGCGCACCGCCTCGGCCACCGCCGGGTCCTCGGCCAGCAGGTAGCCCACCCGCAGGCCGGCCAGGCCCCACGCCTTGGAGAACGTCCGCAGCACCGCCACGTTCGGCCGCCCCCGCATCAGCTCGACGCCGTCGGGGACGTCGGGGT
>JAOPWG010000057.1 GCA_025965775.1 Modestobacter sp.
CGGTCGGCTGCGGCGCCGGGGCGGGCCCGTTCGGGGACGCGGCCGGGACGGGGACGTCGAGCACCGCGTCGGCCCCCGCGAGCGCCGGCGCCACGGCAGCGGTGACCGGGTCCAGCGGATCGATCACCGGGCGCAGCACGTCGACCACGGGCGCGACCACGGGCGCGACCACGGGCGCGACCACCGGCTCGAGGACCGGCGCGGCCACCGGCTCGGCCACCGGCTCGAGGACCGGCGCCATGGCTCGCACGGAGGCGACCATCGGTGCGACGACGGGTACGACCGCCTGGTCGACCACCGGCCGCACCACCTGCTCGGTGACGGGCGTGGCCGCGGGGGGCAGCACCTCGGCGACCGGTCTGACCAGCTCGGCGGTCAGCGAGGCCATCGGGCGGGGCGGGGCGACCTCCTCCGCGGAGGCGGACGAGGTGGCCGAGCCGAGCAGCCACAGCCCGGCACCGACGCCGGCGAGCAGCAGCAGCCGGCCGGTGGACCGGTGGAGCCGACGGCAGCGGGTCGGCGGACAGGTCTGGTCGGACATCGCGCCTCCCTCCGCCCGTGACAACCGGGTTCTCGCGGTCCAGTGAACCCGCAGGCCGGGAGGGCGGCCGGGTCAATCGGGTCCCTCGATGGAGTGCACTTGGTGACATGTCGATCACCATGGGTGAGGGCACCACCCGATCAGGCCCGTCGCCGTCCATCAGGTCGACGCCGTCCACGTGGCGGGTCAGCGACCGGATGCCGGCGCCGGTCTGCACTCCGGTGAGGCCTTTGGCCGCCTTCTCCACGTAGGTGCGCGAGCCGCCGGTCACGGTCCGCCACTGCGGTGACCCGCTGACGGTGAGCATCCCGTGGTTGTCCAGGAAGCGGAACAGGTAGACGGCCGGGTACTGCAGCGACAGCCCGGCGGCCGAGGACCACACGCAGGACACGACCGGCACGACGAAGTGCTGCACGAAGTGGTCGGAGTAGCGGCCCAGCGTGAGCCCGTCGAACGCGGTGACCCCGCCCCCACCGCGCTCGTGCTCGGCGCCGGCGAGCTCCAGCAGCCGCCTCGCCTGCCGGTGGAAGCGCTTCACCTCGGCCGGCATGCGCAGGAAGCGGGGGGTCGGCCGCCCGGCGCGGCTGGGCGAACAGGCCGGCCAGCCCGCGCGCGCCGGCGTACTCCAGGCGCAGCCCTCGCACGAGATGGACATGGACATCTCGGTCGGCCGGGTGCTCACGCCGAGCTCGGCGAACAGCCGCAGCAGGTTCGGGTAGGTCCGCTCGTTGTGCACGATGAAGCCGGTGTCGATGGGCAGGATCCGGTCGTCCGGCGTCGGCACGTCGTGCGTGTGCGCGTGCCCGCCAGCCGGCCGTCGGTCTCGAACAGCGTGACGTCGTGGGTCGTCTGCAGCAGGTGGGCGGCGGTGAGCCCGGAGACGCCCGACCCGACGACCGCGGCGGTGGGACGGCGGAGCGAGGCGGCGTTCACCGACCGGTCCGAGCCGGCACGCGGGGGACGACGAGCGCTCGGAACAGGACGGGCATGGGCTGGCTCCTCGCAGGACGCGGGCCCTCTGCTGGGCTCCGGGCAGGTGCCCGCGTCGGAGGAAGGCGGCTCTACAGCGGCACCGCCAGCCCCTCCGGCGTGGGCTGGTGCAGGGCATTGGAGACATCGGGCCGCATCGGTTCGAGTCCGGTCCCGGCCAGGACGACGTCCCGGGTGAAGGTGTGCCAGCGGTGGGCCCGGCGCAGCATGCTGTGTCCCCCTGCGATCGTGAAGCGCGCCACGCGGGCGCCGGAGCGGCGGGCGCGGACGGCGAACTCCTCGGACAGCCGGGCGGGCACCCAGCGGTCGGCCCGGCCGTGCAGGATCACCACGGTCTGGTCGCGCAGGTGCATGACCGGTTCGCCCGGCGGGGTCCACGGAGCCAGCGCGCAGACGGCGGTGACCTGGGGCTCGCCGCCGGCGCGCAGCGCCGCCCGGCCGCCCATGGAGTGGCCGATGAGCACGATCGGCACGTCGGAGCCGTGCTGCTCGCGCAGCCGGCCGATCGCCCACCGGACGTCGGCGTAGGCGTCGGCGGCCGCACCGTTCCAGCCGGCGACGCGGTAGCGGATCAGCGCGGTGGCGATGCCGCGGTCGGCGGCGGTGCCGCGGTCGGCGGGGGTGCGGTGCACGAACTGCTCGAGGGCGCGCATCCGCACCAGCGAGAGGGCGCGCTCGCGGGGCGGCTCCACGCTGGAGGCGGTGCCGCCGTGGCAGAACAGGGCGATGCCGCGGGTCTCACCTGTCGCGGGGCTCTGCTCGAGCACGGGGGTGTCGTTCGGTTCCACGTCGTCCTTCGGGTCGCGGTCTGACGGTGCATCCCGCGTTCGGGCGGCGGGCGGGATCTGGACGGGTCAGCGGCGCGGGCCGCCGCGCAGGCGGCCCCGGGCCCGGTCACCCATCCCGCCCACCCGGAGCAGGCCGTTGCTGACTGCGGAGGGGCCGTTGCGCCGCTCGAGGACCTGCCCGGCCCGGCGCAACAGCCGGGTGGCCAGCGGCACGAGCACGGTGAGCAGGAGCCAGGTACGGAACCGGCGGGTGAGGAAGAGCCACATGCCCGCTCCCTGCCCCGAACGTCCGTTGCCCAACCGAGGGGCGGGTGGGACGTGTGGGACGTCTCCAGGCGAAACCTGTGAAGAACCGGTCACGACCCCGGCGCGGGCCGCCGATCGAGAGGACATGAGCACTCTGGAAGTCATCGCGGACGCGGCCACCCAGGCCGCCCAGGGCCTCAAGGCCGTCGAGGACACCGCCATCGCGACCCTCGTGCAGATCGAGCGGGCCTACGAGGAAGCGGTAGCACAGGTCGCGTTCCTCGCCACGTCGCGGGCGTGGGCGCCGCAGGTCGTCGACAGTCCCCGCCAGGTCGCCGCGGAGCCCGCGGTGACCCCGATGAGCGAGGTGCCGCCGGCTCCGCCGGTGGTCGTGCCCCACGTCGCGCTGGTCCCCGAGCCGAGGGTGTCCCCGCTGGTGGAGGCGCTCCAGGCGCTGCAGGAGGCCGAGACCGCCGAGACCGCCGAGGCCGCCGAGGAGCCGCAGCCGGTCGCCGAGGCGGCGCCGCTGCCGGAGATGGTCCCGGTCGGGCCGGTGACGGAGGTCGTCGAGCTGCCCCGCCAGCAGCACGCGGACTGGGTCGCCGGCCGGCACGCCGAGGCGAAGACCGACGAGATCCCGGTCCAGGCCGCCTGAGACCGCAGGATCTGACCCGCGCCGGCGGCGCGGATCACCCTGCGGTGTCACCCGGGTCGGGGGTCAGCCGGACGACCATCTTCCCGGTGTTGCCACCGCGCAGCAGGGCCAGGAAGGCGTCCACGGCGGCGTCCAGCCCGTCGACCACGGTCTCCCGCGCGACCAGCGCCCCGTCGCGCAGCCAGCCCGACACCGTCTCGGTGAACTCCGGGCGCAGGTCGCCGTGGTCCCCGACCAGGAAGCCCCGCAGGGCCAGCCGCTTGCCCACCAGCAGGCTCATGTTCCGCGGCCCGGGCGGAGCGCTCACCGCGTTGTAGCCCGAGATGGACCCGCACAGCGCTGCCCGGCCGTGCACGGTGAGCGCGCCGATCGCCGCCTCGAGGTGCTCCCCGCCGACGTTGTCGAAGAAGACGTCGATGCCCTCGGGCGCCGCCGCCGCGAGCAGGTCGGCCACCGCGCCGCCGTGGTAGTCGAAGGCCGCGGAGAACCCCAGCTCCTCGCTCAGCCAGCGCACCTTCTCCGGGGTCCCGGCGCTGCCCACGACCCGCGACGCCCCGCGCAGCCGGGCGAACTGCCCGACCAGGCTGCCCACCGCGCCCGCTGCCCCGGACACGAACACGGCGTCGCCCGGCCGGAACGCCGCCACCCGGA
>JAOPWG010000011.1 GCA_025965775.1 Modestobacter sp.
TGATCCACTCCGACTTGGCGGCGCGGACGGGGGTGACGCGCCCCTGAGCGACGCGCGACGGCGAGGCGGTGAGCGTGCTCATGCCCGGTCTCCTTCGAGTGCGGGGGCCTCGGTGGCCTCGGTGGCCTCGGTGGCCTCGGTGGCCAGGTGGCCGTGGTACTCGACGTCGTCCCGGGTCATCTCCATGAACGCCTCCTCGAGCGAGGCCCGTTGGGGGGTCAGCTCGTGCAGGGCCACGCCCAGGTCGCGGGCGGTGTCACCGATCTGCGCCGGGGTGAGGCCGCTGACCTCCAGGACGTCGGACTCGGTGCTCGACACGGTGACGTCCGGGCCGGCGAACGCGGCCCGGAGCTGCGCGGCGCCGGGGCTGCGGACCAGCACGGTGTTCACCGAGGCACCGCGGATGACCTCGTCGACGGTCGTGTCGGCGATCAGGCGGCCCCGTCCCACGACGATGACGTGCTCGGCGGTCAGCGCCATCTCGCTCATCAGGTGGCTGGAGACGAAGACCGTGCGTCCCTCGGCCGCCAGCCCCTTGAGCAGGTCACGTACCCAGCGGATGCCCTCGGGGTCCAGCCCGTTGACCGGCTCGTCGAGGATCACCGTCGGCGGGTCGCCCAGCAGTGCCGAGGCGATGCCCAGCCGCTGGCCCATGCCCAGCGAGAAACTGCCGGCCCGCTTACGGGCGACGTCGCCGAGGCCGACCAGGTCGATGACCTCGTCCACGCGGCGGCGCGGGATCCCCTGGGTCGCGGCGAGGGCGCGCAGGTGGTTGAAGGCCGACCGGGAGGTGTGCACGGCGCGCGCCTCGAGCAGCGCGCCCACCTCGTGCATCGGCGCCGCGAGATCGGCATAGCGCCGTCCGTTGACCGTGACGCTCCCGGCGGTCGGCCGGTCGAGTCCGAGGATCATCCGCATCGTGGTGGACTTGCCCGCACCGTTGGGTCCGAGGAAGCCGGTCACCACGCCGGGCCGCACGGTGAAGGTCAACCCGTCCACCGCGGTCTTGTCGCCGTACTGCTTGGTCAGCCCACGCGCCTCGATCACCAGGCGCATCCCGTCGTCGTCATGCGAACCACGCTAGGCGCGCGATCGGCTCCCGGCGTCACCCCGGCGGCTGGACCTCCGGCGCAGCGAACTACGACTCAGGTCGGACACCGTGCGACCTCCGAGGGAGAGCCGGCCAGGTCCGGGACCGGCGTGTCAGGCCCCCGACGCAGTCGCGCGGGCAGCGGCGGCCACGGCGACCAGGTGCCGCTCCTTGTCCGCGGCGGGCAGGAAGCTGGCCCGGAAGCTGTTCTCCGCCAGCCGCTGCCGCTCCCCCGGCGTCAACCCCAGCGCCGCGGTGACCGCCGCGGTGTTGTCGTGCAGGTAGCCGCCGAAGTAGGCCGGGTCGTCGGAGTTCACCGTGACGGCGAGCTCCGCTGCGAGCATCCGGCGCAAGGGGTGCGCGGTCAGGTCCGGCACGCACCGCAGCGCGACGTTGGACAGGGGGCAGACGGTCAGCGGCAGCTGCTCGGCTCGCAGCCGGGCGACCAGGGCCGGGTCCTCCAGGCTGCGGATGCCGTGGTCCACGCGCTCCACGCCCAGCCGGTCCAGCGCCGACCAGACGTAGGACGGCGGCCCCTCCTCACCGGCGTGGGCGACCCGGTGCAGCCCCTCGTCGGCGGCCAGCGCGTACGCCCGCTCGAACAGCTCCGGTGGGTGCCCCACCTCGGCGCTGTCCAGGCCGACACCGACCACCAGGTCGCGGTACGGACGCAGCCGCGGCACCAGCGCCTCGGCCTCGGCGGGGTCGCGGTCCCGCAGGAAGCAGACGATCAGCTGCGAGGTGAGCCCGTACCGCTGCTCCGCCGTCGCGAAGGCCGCGCCGAGACCCTCGAACACCACCTCCAGCGGCACCCCGCGGCTGGTGTGCGCCTGCGGGTCGACGAAGACCTCCGCGTGCCGCACGCCCTGCGCGGCCGCGCGCGCCAGGTAGGCCTCGGCCAGGTCGGTGAAGTCCTCCGGCCGCTGCAACACGGCCGTCAGCTCGTAGTACAGGTCCAGGAAGGACTGCAGGTCGCGGAAGGCGTAGGCGCGACGCAGCGCGTCCAGGTCGGCGTGCCGTAGCGCGATCCGGTTGCGCGCCGCCAGGCGGAAGGCCAGCTCGGGCTCCAACGTGCCCTCGATGTGCACGTGCAGCTCGGCGGTCGGGAGGGGCGGCGGCTGCGGCGGGGTCACGGGCGTCGACGGTAGCCGGGCCGCCGTCGTCCTCAGCCCGGGACCGGCTCGGGCCGCCGCCGGACGTCCCGGATCGCCACGGCGAGCGCGGCGACGGCGAAGACGACGCTGAAGGTCAGGGCCATCGCGTAGGCGTGGCCGTAGTGCTCCTGCCGGGCGACGCCGCCGCCGGCCGCCCCGGTCGCCGAGGCGTAGAACACCGCGCTCATCACGGCGGCACCGATGGCATTGCCGATCCGCTGGGAGGTCTGCAGCATCCCGCCGGCCGTGGAGCCGCCGCGCACGTCCACCTCGGCCAGCGACAGGGCCTGGTTGGGCGTGATCACCGCGCCGCCGCCGAGGCCGGCCACCAGCAGCGCCGGGGCCATGAACAGCGCGACGTGCCCGGGGACGACGCTCCCGGCGGCCAGGTCGGCGACCGCCGCGGCGGCGGCCACGCCGAGGGTGAACAGCACCAGCGCGCCGACGAGCACCTTCTGTCCGGCCCGGCGCAGCAGCCGGCCGGCGATCGGCGCGGACACCGCCGTCCCCACCGCGTAGGCCGAGGCGGTGAGCCCGGACTGCAGGGCGGAGAAGCCGAGCCCTTCCTGCAGGAACAGCGCCAGGACCAGCGGCGTGCCGGTGTAGGCGATGAAGAACAGCAGCGCCAGGACGACGCCGTCGGCGTAGGACCGGATGCGGAACAGGCCCAGGTCGATCAACGGGTGGCCGCGGCGGCGCCCCGGTCCGCGCTCCCAGGCCACGAAACCGGCAAGGACGGCGAGCGCGGGGACGGCGAGCACGGCCAGCCGCAGGTCGTGGCCGGCGTCGTACTGCACGGCGGGGAACAGCAGCCCGAACACCCCCACGGTGAGCAGCGTCGCGCCGGGCAGGTCCAGCGCGCGGCGGGCGCCGTGCCTCGGTTGGGCGGGCAGCAGCCGGGCGCAGAGCACCAGCGAGGCGATCCCGATCGGGACGTTGATGAGGAAGCACAGCCGCCAGCCGTAGGTCGCCCCGCCCAGCCCGATGATCGCCCCGCCGACGACCGGCCCGGCAGCGGTGGCGATGCCCACGGCCGCGCCGAGCACCCCGAAGGCCTTGCCCCGCTCGGCCGGCGGGAACAGCTGCTGCACCAGCCCGGACACCTGCGGGTTGATCAGGCCGCCGGCCAGGCCCTGCAGCACCCGGCCGATGATCACGACGCCGGGCGAGGGGGCGATGCCGATCAGCGCGCTGAAGACGACGAACGCGCCGATGCCGAGCATCAGCATCCGCTTGCGTCCCCGGTCGTCACCCAGCCGGCCGCCGATGATCGGCACCATGCCGAAGGCCAGTGCGTAGCCGGAGACCACCCACTGCAGCTGGGCAGCGTCGGCGTGCAGGCCCGCGCCGATCGAGGGCAGGGCGACGGTGACGATGCTGACGTCCAGCAGCGTGATGAACAGCGCCGAGACGCAGACCGCGAGGGCCGACCAGCGGCGCGGGTCGGGGCCTGGGCCGGTCACCGCCTGATCCTGACCCGCGCCGGATGCCGGCACCTGCCGGCCGCGCCGCTGGAGCGCCGCACCGACAGGCTCTCCGGTTGCTTGCACCAACTCAGTGTCCTCCGGGCTCTCAAGGAATCACCCGTTCGGGTCGATCACCCATCAGCGCGCCACGGACGGTGCGGAGCGGGTCGATCCCGGCGCACCAGGACGGTGCGCCGGACACGCGGAGGGGCAGGGAACGTGAGCACTTCGGTCGGGACTGAGGTCAGGGCGGCACGCCGGACGGGTCTGGTGCGCCGGGCCGCCGGGACGGTGGCCATCGCGGCCGCGTGCCTGGTGGTGGCCCCCGGGATCGCCGCAGCCGCCCCCACCAACCCCAGCGATGCGCAGATCAGCGCGGCCCAGCAGGCCAAGGACGCCGCCGCCCAGCAGGTCGGCGCCCTGTCCGCCCAGCTGGCCACCGCCCAGGCGCAGGTGGACGCGGCCAACGCCGCCTCCGCCATCGCGCTGGACACTTTCCAGGGCAAGCAGGCCGACTACGAGACCGCGCAGGCCACGGCGGAGTCCGCCGCCGCTGCCGGCCGGCAGGCCGACGCCGACCTGGCCGCCGCCCAGGCCGCGATCGCCGACTTCGCCCGCACCAGTTACATCTCCGGCAGCACGAACCCGGGCATGCAGTCGCTGCTGACGGCCGGCGGTCCGGCACAGATGCTCGAGCGAGCCGCCCTGCTGGGCGCCGCCGGCGACCACCGCGCCGACGTCGTCGCGCAGGTGACCGTGGCCCAGCAGGCCGCGACCGCGGCCGACGCGGCGGCGCAGGCCGCCCTCGCGCAGGCC
>JAOPWG010000125.1 GCA_025965775.1 Modestobacter sp.
CGCTGGGTGACCGACACCTGCCCCGGCTGGGTGGCCGGGCGGGTGGTCCGCGGCTTGCGCGCGAGCTCGGCCTCGAGGTCCGAGCGCAGCGCCGCCGGGTCCTCACCCATCGCGGTGATCAGCCGGGCCACCAGTCCGTCGGGCTGGTCGAGCAGGGCGGCCAGCAGGTGTTCGCCGTCCACCTCGGTGTGGCCGGCCCGGGTCGCGAGCTCCTGTGCGGCGGCGAGGGCCTGCTGGGACTTCTCGGTCAGGCGGTTCAGGTCCATTCCGGACTCCGCTCCTGGTTGGTCGCGCTGCGCTAACCGGTGGGGTCGGGCTCACCGGTGGGGTCGGGCTCACCTGTGGGGTCGGGCTCACCGGTGGGGTCGGGCTCACCGGTGGGGATGGGCTGGTCGGTGGTGGTCGGCTCACGGGTGGCGGGCGTCGCGCGCACCGGTTCCGTGCGCCCCCGGATGCCCAGGGCGGTCTCCAGCTCGGTGATCCGGTCGAGCAGGTCGACCACGAGGCCGAGCGCGGCGTAGTTCAGCGGCAACGCCGCCCGCAGCCGCCGCAACCGGGCGACGGCGGCGACCTCCGCCGGTGCGAACCACAGGGCGCCGTCGCGATCGCGCACGGCCGGCACCAGGCCCAGCGCGACGAACCGCCGGACCAACTCGGGGTGGAGGCCGCAACGCCGGGCGAACTCCTCCAGGTCCATCGCACCGCGGGCCGGTCCCCCGGCCGGCCGGTACCGGACGGGCAGGTGGGTCGGGATCGTCATCGGTCCCTCCTCGCGCCCTCGTCACCGGCGCGGCGCGGATCCCACGTGGAGACCTCGGCGAGCTCGGAGAACAGCTGCCGTTCCCGGTCGGTGAGCCGTGGGGGCACCATGATCTTGACCTCGGCGTACAGGTCTCCGGGCCGCCCGCCCGGGTCGGGCATGCCCTCCCCGCTCAGCCGCAGCCGCCGTCCGGTCGAGGTACCCGGCGGGACCGTCACCTTGGTCTCGCCACCGGGGGTGGCGACCGGGACGGTCGCGCCGAGCGCTGCCTCCCACGGCGCGAGCCGCAGGTCGACCGTGATGTCCCTGCCCTGCACTCGGAAGCGCGGGTGCGGCAGCAGCCGCACGACGAGGTAGAGGTCGCCCGGCGGCCCCTCGCCCATCCCGCGGCCGCCCTCGCCGGCCAGCCGGATCCGTCTGCCGTCGGTGACCCCCGGCGGGATCGTCACCGTGTAGGTGCGCGGGCCGTCCGGTCCGTTGAGGGTGATCTGCCGCCGCCCTCCGCGGTAGGCCTCCTCCACCGTGAGCGGGAGCTCGGCCTCCTGGTCGGCGCCGGCCACCGGGCCCGTACGTCCCCGGCCACGGCCACCGAACATCCCGCTCAGCAGGTCCTCGATGTCCACACCGCCGAAGCCACCGCCGCCACCGAAACCGCCACCGAAGTCGCCGCCGTAGTCGGCGCCCACGTCGCCGCCCGTCGACCAGGCCTCGCGGCGGCCGGGGCCGCCCCTCCTGCGCGATCCGCCCGCTCCTGCTCCGGCGCCCACGCGCTCCTCCCAGTCCTCGGGAACCTGCCGGAAGTCATCGCCGAAGCGGTCGTAGCGCTTGCGCAGCTTCGGGTCCGACAGCACGTGGTAGGCCTCGTTGACCTCCTTGAAGCGCTCTTCCGCCCCGGGGTCCTTGTTCACGTCCGGGTGGTTCGCCCGGGCCAGGCGCCGGTAGGCCTGCTGCAGCTCGTCGGCGCCCGCGTCGCGCGACACCCCGAGAACGTCGTAGTAGTCGCGGGCCACCGATCAGTCCCCTGGACGCTGCGCCACGGTGACCGCGGCCGGCCGCAGCTGATGGCCCGGGGCGCCGTAGCCGGGCCGCACGACCGCGACGACCGAACCCGGTGCGGCCGCGCCGCCATCGGCGCCCACCACGCCCACGACCTCGTGGCGGGCCGGGTCGAACGGCACGCCGGCCTCGTCCTCGCGCTCGTACCCGAGCCCGGTCAGCACGGCGAGGGCCTGCTCGCGCAGCGTGCGGACGCCCTCGACGATCGACCGGGGGTCGGCCCCGGCGTGCTCGAGCGCGCGGTCGATGGTGTCGAGCACCGGCAGGAAGGCCGCCGTCACGAGGTCGCGTTCGGCCGATCGCTCCCGCCCGAGCTCCCGGGCGTACCGCTTGCGCAGGTTGTCCAGGTCGGCGAGGGCGCGCCGCCAGCGGTCCTCCAACTCGGCCGTGCCGGGTCCCTCCCGGGCCGTGTCCTCGCCGGATCCGCCGGGGAGGCTGGCCGAGCCCTCGGCCTGGTCCGCCCCGGTCCGCTCCCCCGGCCCCTCCGTGGCGTCGGAAGCGGCAGCCACGCCGGGGGGCGGCTGACCGGACGTGCTCGATGTGGGTTCGGTCATCGGAACCTCTCAGCTCCGGTCGAACTCGGCGTCGATCACATCGTCGTCGGCAGTGCCGGGCCCGCCGGCGTCCGCGCCGCCGGACCCCGCGGATCCCGCCGACACCGCGCTCAGGCCGGCGAGCACCTGCTGGAGGTCACCGGTCAGCTCCCGGACCCGGTCCATCGGTGCCTGGTCGGCGACCGCCTGGCGCGCATCGGCCACGAGCATCTCGGCGCGGGCGCGCTCGTGTGACGGTGCCGCGTCACCGAGCTCGTCGAGGCGTCGCTGCACCTGATAGGCCAGGCTGTCGAGCTCGTTGCGGGCGTCGACCTCCTGACGCAGCTGCTGGTCCGAGGACCGGTTCTGCTCGGCCTCGGTCACCATCCGCTCCACCTCGGACGTGTCGAGGTTGCCGCTCTCGGAGATGGTGATGCCCTGTTCGGCGCCGGTGTCCTTGTCCCGGGCGGTGACGTTGAGGATGCCGTTGGCGTCGATGTCGAAGACGACGTCGATCTGCGGCTCCCCGCGTGGCGCCGGCCGGATGCCGGTCAGCTGGAACCGGCCGAGGACCCGGTTGTCCGCCGCACGCTCGCGCTCCCCCTGCAGCGCCACCACGTCGACCGCGGGCTGGTTGTCCGCGGCTGTCGAGAACGTCTCGCTGCGCCGGACCGGAATCGTCGTGTTGCGATCGATGATCTTGGTCATCACACCGCCCTGGGTCTCCAGCCCCAGCGACAACGGCGTGACGTCGAGCAGCAGGACGTCGGACACCTCGCCCTTGAGCACCCCGGCCTGGATCCCCGCCCCGATGGCGACGACCTCGTCGGGGTTGACGGTCATGTTCGGTTCCTTGCCGCCGGTGAGCCGGCGGACCAGACCCTGCACCGCGGGGATCCGGGTGGAGCCGCCGACCAGGATGACCTCGTCGACGTCGTCGGGCCCGACCTTGGCATCCGACATCGCCTGCCGGACCGGCCCCATCGTGCGTTCCACGAGATCGGCGGTGAGCTGCTCGAACGTGGAGCGCATCATCGTCATCGTGAGGTGCTTGGGGCCGTTCGCGTCCGCAGTGACGAAGGGCAGGTTGATCTGGGTCTGGGTGACCGAGCTCAGCTCGACCTTCGCCTTCTCCGCGGCCTCGTAGAGCCGCTGCAGCGCCTGCGGGTCCTTCCTCAGGTCGATGCCGTTCTCTTTCTGGAACTGCTCGGCCAGATGGTCGACGATGCGCCGGTCGAAGTCGTCCCCACCGAGGTGGGTGTCGCCCGCTGTGGCGCGCACCTCCACGACGCCGTCCCCGACGTCGAGGACGCTGACGTCGAACGTGCCGCCACCGAGGTCGAACACGAGCACCGTCTCGTGCTCGCGCTTGTCCATCCCGTAGGCCAGCGCCGCGGCCGTCGGCTCGTTGATGATCCGTAGGACCTCGAGACCGGCGATCTTCCCGGCGTCCCGGGTGGCGGTCCGCTGCGCGTCGTTGAAGTAGGCCGGAACGGTGATCACCGCTTCGGTCACCCGCTCGCCCAGGTGGCGTCCGGCATCGTCGGCGAGCTTGCGCAGGATCAGCGCGGAGATCTCCTCCGGCGCGTACAGCTTGTCCCGCACCTTGATCCGCGCGAGCCCGTTGTCGTCGGCGACGACGTCGTAGGTGACCTGTTGCGCCTCCGCTTCGACCTCGTCGTAGTGGCGGCCGATGAAGCGCTTGACCGAGTAGATCGTCCCCTTCGGGTTCAGGATGGCCTGTCGGCGGGCCAGCTGACCCACCAGTCGCTCGCCGTTGTCCGTGAACGCCACCACCGAGGGCGTCGTCCGCGCCCCCTCGGCGTTCGGGACGACCGAGGCCTCGCCGCCCTCCCAGGCAGCGATGACCGAGTTCGTCGTACCGAGGTCGATGCCGACCGCGCGGGCCATCTCACACCCCCGTGGCGAGCAGTCGGGCCGCCTGGTCGGCCACCTCGTCGTCCACGACCATCTCGAAGCGTTGCGGCTGCATCACCGTCACCGACGAGAAGTCACGACGGCCGCCCTGCACCGCATGGATGATCACCCCGATGACCGCACCGATCACCGCCCCGATGAGCAGTCCGTAGAGGGCGAGCAGCACGCTCGCGATCACCGGGTCGACCCAGTTGAACACCCCGAAGAGCCAACCGAGCAGGACGCCGGGAACCGCGCCGCTCACCGCCCCGCGCCAGGCCGCACGGGGGTAGTCCAGCTTCCCGGTGACCTGCTCGACGGTCTGCAGGTCCTGACCGAGGATCGCCACCCGCTCGACCGGGAAATCGAGGTCGGCGAGCCGGTCGACGGCCCGTTCGGCCTCCTCGTACGTCGCGAACGAGGCCACTGTCCGGCGGGCCGAGCGTGCCGGGGCGTCCGGGCTGCCGGGCGACCACGTCCGGCCGGTGGTGCTCGCACGCGACCCGGCAGCGGGGTCTGCGTGGCGGGGTGGGGTGGTCATCACGGCCTCCGGATCAGACGGCGGACGACGGGCCGGCCGCCGAAGCGGTCCCCGACCCGGTCGCAGCGGTGGGCCCGGCGTGGCTCGGAGCGCCGGCGGAACCAGCGTCGCCGGACGAGCCGGACGAGCCGGCGGAACCGAGCGCGACGCGGCGGGGCTTGCTCGCCTCGCTCACGGGGATGGTCAGGGTGAGCACGCCGTCGCTCACGTCGGCGCTCATGCGATCCGGGTCGAGGTTGTCCCCCAGGAACAACTGGCGGGCGAACTCGCCGTAGGGGCGCTCGTCGATGATCACCTCATCGCCCTCCTGGTGGACCGGCGCCCGGCGTACCCGCACGCTGACGACGTTGCGCTCGATGGTCAGGTCGATGTCGTCGCGGGAGACGCCGGGCAGGTCCATGAGCACCATGAACTGGTCGCCGCGCCGGAACGCCTCCATCGGCATGCTGTACAGAGCGCGGGCCGCACCGGACAGGGTCCGTTCTGCGACCCGGTCCAGTTCGCGGAACGGGTCGAAGCGCATGAGCGTCACGGAGTGCCTCCTGCGGGATCGGGGCAGATCAGCGGATGCAACCGACCGTTGCAGGGCCGCCGACACGGCGCATCGGTCCGCCAGGTGCAACTTCGCCCGTTTCGTTCGACCCCTCAGGCCGATCAGCGCAGCGCGCCCGGGACCGGGACGGCCAGCCCGGGTCACGTCGGGTCTCCGGAGGACGGGCGCGGTCCGTCGTCGGCCTCGTGCACCACCCGGGCACGTTGCCGCAGGCCGTACGCCGCCCGCCGTACGCGTTCCCCGTCCTCGGTCCCGGACCCGAGGGCGCCGCCCACCGTGGCGGCCGAGGTGATGAGCCAGCTGACCCGGAGGTAGTCGGTCCAGCTCGTCGGGTGGCCGAGGTTCTGGGCGAGGACGGAGTCGGCCATCAGGAACCACACGGTCAGCGACATCACCAGCAGCAGAGCCAGGTAGAAGACCAGCACCCCGATGACGAGCGTGGCCACCGTCGCCGCGTTGTACAGCCGGGCCAGCCGCCGCTGCTGCACGCCGGCCGGACGCTCCCACAGACCGTGCCGCCAGATGAGGTACACGACCATCGCCGCCACCGAGACGGCGGTGGTCAGCGACAGCCGGAGCACTCCGAGCGCATCGGCCAGCTGCCAGAGATTGGCCGAGAAGAGGCCGAACGCGCTGGTGGCGAAGGCCGCGAGCAGCGCGCCGGAGAGGCCACCGACCAGGCGCCACGGCCGGTTGGCCCGGACCATGCCGCCGAACATCCGCCATCGCCCCAGCCGGCTGTGCAGGACCAGCCGGTCCACCGTCTCCCCCACCTCGCGGGCCAGGGCACGCCGCCTCCAGGTGACCGGCCGGGCGGCCTCCGCCGTGCCGACGAGTTCCTGGACGAGCCGGACGACGACGCCGAGTGCGCGCCGGCGCACCAGGACGGCCCCGAGTGCCGGGATCGACGCGAGCGCCACCCCGTCGCTGGTGCCGAGGTCGGCGACCACCGCCCGGGTCCCGGCCCGCCGGGGCAGATCGGTCAGGCCGATGGCCAGGTCCCAGCCGTACTGCCGCAGCCGGGCGGAGACCACCTGCATCACGGCGTCCACGTCCTCCGCGTTTGCGGTCACCAGCGGCTCGACCCGCACCCGGACGTCCCAGCGACGACCGCTGTCCACCCTGGCCAGCGCGGCCGGCAGGACGTCGACGAGGTGATGTGCGAGATCGGCCGGCAGATCGGGGTCGGCGAGCAGGCCGACCACGGTCGGTGGCTGCGTCGCGGGCGACGCAGCCGGGGTCATGACTGCCCGGGATCGGTCACCAGGTTGATCGCCACCGCGATGACGACCGTGCCGGACAGGTAGGACAACAGGGCGTGCCCGAGGGCGGTCTTGCGGATGCCGGTGCTGGCCGGCTCGGTCTCCGAGGCCGCGCAGGACATGCCGACCCTGAACGTGAGGTGGGCGAAGACGGTGTCGACCAGCGCCCAGGACAGGTCACGACGACGACACCGAGGACCACGGAGGTCTTCCCGACGTCGTGCGTGCTCGAGCCGCCGAGGGTGACCACGACCGCGGCCGGACTCGCCACCGCGGCGGTCAGGACGACCGTGTCGGCGACGCGGGTCTGTCCCTCCTCCTCGGCCAGCCGCTTGGTACCCAGGTGGTCCTCGTGCCAACTGACCCGCCACACCCACGTCGGCACGATGGCGGCCACCACGGTCCAGCCGGCCAGCACCGACAACTCCGGTGAGACCGACAGCGTCACCGCGGCACCCACGATGCATCCCGCGGCCAGGGACACCATCAGGCGCCACCACGGGGTGATCGTGCGGTGCGCGACCCGGACGGCGGCGCCGGCCGGGTGGAGTCCGACCGGCCGCCGGGTCAGGGTCGACTCAGCAGGCCGGACATCGCGGTCTCCCGCCGGTGGCCGAGCACGACGACAGCGCGGACGTCGCTGCAGCCGCTGCGGCCCGGCCGAGGGTGGAGGTCATGTGCCGCTCCCCGCGCCGGCGGACTGGGGTGCCTTGGCGAACTCGGTGACGATGCGTGCGCAGAAGGCGGGCAGGTCATCGGGGGAGCGGCTGGTGGTGATGTTGCCGTCGGTGACCACACCTCGTCGACCACGGTCGCCCCGGCGTTGCGCAGGTCGGTGCGCACGCTGGGCCAGGAGGTCACCCGCCGGCCACGCGCGACGTCGGCCTCCACCAGGTTCCACGGCCCGTGACGGATCGCGGCCACCGGCTTCCCGGACTGCACGAGGGTCCGCACGTAAGCCACCGCGACCGGCTCCATCCGCAACTTGTCCGGGTTCACCGTGCGCAGACAGTTGAAATCCCCCCACGGCACCCGCAACATCTCCGCCTGACCCCCCGGCCACGGCGCCATGTCCGCGAACCCGTACGCCGCCCCCGCCCAATTGGCCACCGGCTGCGCGGTCAGGCAGTAATCGGGCAACCCCCGCTCACAGTTCTTGCAATGCCCACACGCCACAGTGAACGGCAGGACGACGAACTCCCCCACCTTCACCTCGTCCACGCCTCGCCCACCTCGATGACCTGGCCCATGTTCTCGTGACCGAACCACCGGCCCGCCTCGAGATCCGTCCGCCCCTCACACATGTGCAGATCCGACCCACGGATGTTGGTCGTGGTGACCGGCACCAACACATCGGCCGGCCGCTCGATCCGCGCGTCCGGCACCTCCTTCACCTGCACCTGACGGGACCCTCGTAGACGACAGCCTTCACTGGAACTCCTCGATCATCGACCGGGCGCATCCCGGTTCCGGCACCTCCGCGGTGCATCGGGCAGCGCGCCTCGATTGCAGTCCGCCGACCAGCCACAGCACATCGGCAGACGTGCCCATTGCGGGCCCCTCGTGGTCGTGCGCGGAGGACGCACGACCGGTATGGGTCGCTCTGCCGATGGCTGCGCCGCGGTCGGGTCGACTGTCATGGGAGGGGTTCCGCACCGCACCACGCGAGGCTCCGCGCCTCCCTCAGCCAGGACGTGTCCCATGCGCATCGGTCTCATCGCCCCTCCCTGGGTGCCCGTGCCACCTCCGGCCTACGGCGGCACGGAGGCGGTCGTGGACCGCCTGGCCCGGGGGCTGGTCCGCGCGGGCCACGACGTGCTCCTGGCCGCGGCCGCCGACAGCAGCTGCCCGGTCCCCCGGGTGGCCGGCACCACCCCGGCCGGTGAGCGCACGCCGGTCTACCTCGACACCGTCGCGGAGCTGCGGCACGTCGTCACCAGCTACGCGGCCATGGACGACGTCGACGTCGTGCACGACCACACGGTGGCCGGCCCGGTGTACCGCCACCGGCCGCGGTCGACGCCGGTCGTGGCCACCAACCACGGACCGTTCGACGCAGCCTCGACCCCGGTCTACCGGGCGATGCACGACACGGCCGTGGTGGCCATCTCCCACCACCAGGCGTCCACGGCGACCGGCGTGGCCATCGCCGCCGTCATCCACCACGGCATCGACGTCGACGCGGTGCCCGTGGGTCGCGGCGACGGCGGCTACGCGAGCTTCCTCGGGCGGATGTCCCCGGACAAGGGCCCCCGGCAGGCGGCACTGATCGCCCGGGCCGCGGGCGTCCCGCTGCGGATGGCCGCCAAGATCCGCGAGCCCGCCGAGCGGGACTACTTCGACGCAGCGGTCAGGCCGCTGCTGTGCTCGGACGTGGAGTACGTCGGCGAACTCGGGCTGCGCGACAAGCTCGAGCTGGTCGGCGCGTCCTTCGCGCTGCTGAACCCGTTGCAGTGGGCCGAGCCCTTCGGCCTGGTGATGATCGAGGCGCTGACCACCGGCACCCCGGTGGTGGCCACCCCCGCCGGCGCCGCACCCGAGATCATCGACGACGGCCTGACCGGCTTCCTGCGCCGAGGACGGCTGCCGCTGGCCGCTGCCCTCCTGGCGGCCGCGGACCTGGACCGCACCCCCTGCCGGGCAGCCGCGCTCGAGCGCTTCGACACCGAGCGCATGGTCCGCACGCACGTCCGCCTCTACACGGACCTGCTCACCCGCCGGGCGCCGACCCTCCCCGTGGTCCGACGCAGCTCCGGCGCTCCGGTTCCCGAGACGGCCGCCGCGGACACCGCCGTCGCCTGACCCACCTGGCGTCCGCTCAGGCCGGCACGGCGGGCTCCGAGCCCACCACGACCGGTTCCGCGTCCGGCATGAGCGGTTCCCCGTGGTGTTCGTAGGGCTCGGTCAGCACCTGGACGCCTTCGGGCACGCCCTCCAGCGTCGTCCCCTGCTCGGACACCTCGATGTTGACCCGGCCGGCGCCGAGGGAGACGCCCCCGATGCGCATCGGCGTGAAGTCCGGGGGCAGCACGGGAGCCACCCACAGGCACCGGCGGGGCATCCACGGGTCGAACCGCAGGAGCGTCCGGATGAGCTGGACCGGCGTGGCGGCTGCCCAGGCCTGCGGGGAGCACGAGGTCGGGTAGGGCACGGGCTCCGGGTACTCGGTGCGGTCGAAGCCGCAGAAGAGCTCCGGCAGGCGGCCGCCGAACAACTGCGCGGCCTCGAACAGGGCCTCGGCGACCCGCTGGGCCTCCTTGACGAAGCCGTAGCGCATCAGGCCGGCGACGACGAGGGCGTTGTCGTGCGGCCAGACCGACCCGTTGTGGTAGCTGACCGGGTCGTAGGCGCCCATCGTGCTGGCGAGGGTCCGGACCCCCCAGCCGGTGAACATCGCCGGGGAGAGCAGGTGCTCGGCCACCTGGGCCGCCTTGTCCTCCTCCACGATCCCGCTCCAGAGGCAGTGCCCCATGTTGGAGGCGCAGGCGTCGACCGGCTTCTTGTCCCGGTCCAGCGCGATGGCGTACCAGCCTCTGTCGGGCAGCCAGAAGCGCTCGTTGAAATCGGCCTTCAGGGCCGCAGCCCGGTCCCGCCACCCGTCCGCCTGCTCCCCCTGACCGAACTCCCGGGCCAGCTGGGCCCGGCTCAGGTAGGCGTCGTAGACGTACCCCTGGACCTCGCACAGGGCGATCGGCGCCTCCGCCAGGCGCCCGTCGGCGAAGTTGATCCCGTCCCAGGAGTCCTTCCACCCCTGGTTCTGCAGCCCACGGTCGGTGGCCCGCTGGTACTCCACGAACCCGTCCCCGTCCCGATCCCCGTGGGCCGCCACCCACTCCAGGGCACGGTCGGCGTGCGGGAGCAGATCCCGGATGTCGGCTGGGTCGGCGCCCCACCGCGCCAGCTGGCCGAGCAGGAGGACGAACAGCGGGGTGGCATCGGCCGTGCCGTAGTAGGTGCTGCCACCTCCCAGGGACAGGCCCGCGTCCACACCCAGCCGAACCTCGTGCAGGATCCGCCCCGGTTCCTCCTCGGTCAGCGGGTCGACCACCCGGCCCTGCCTGCGGGCCAGCGTCCTGAGCGTCCCGAGCGCGAGGCTCTGGTCGACCGGCAGCGCCATGTAGGCGGTCAGCAGCGAGTCCCGGCCGAACAGGGCCATGAACCACGGTGCGCCGGCGGCCACGGCGGCCAGCGTGGGTTCGTCCGGATCGAAGATCCGCAGCGCACCGAGGTCCTGCTGGGTGCGCCGGAGCACCTGCCGCAGGCCCTCGTGCCCGGTGGTCGCCAGCGGCGTGCGCTCGTGCCAGCGCCGCAACCGCATCGCCGGCGTGGACTCCGCCAGGGGCCGGTCCAGCGGGAAGGAGGCCTCCACGTCCTCCTCGTCGACCACGGGACGGACGAGCAGGGACGTCGACCAGTGGCCGCGCGCCGGCACCACGACCGTGAAGGTCAGGAGCCCGGCGTTGCGGTCGACGCCGCCGACGGCCATGACGGCGGCCCCTGGCGCATCGATGAACGTGCCGCGCTGCCTGCCCCGCCAGCGCTGGTCCAGCAGCAGCCGCTCCCCCTGGGCGTGCACCCGCCACTCGCCGCGGAGAGCGACGCGTCCCTCCTTGACCTCGAACAGGTCGGCGAAGTCCGCCTCCACCGCCACGGTCACGGTCACGGCGGTCGACTCGGCCCCGGGATTGCGGATCGTCACGTCCTCGCGCATCCCGTTGCCGACCCACCGCTCGCGCTGCACCAGCAGGTTCGTGTCGCTCCGGCCGGTCCGGCGCGGCAGGCGCCCGAGGAAGGTGCCCCGGTAGGGCTCCGGCGTCATGGCCGCCAGCGGTTCCGGTGGCTCGCCGTCCACCCGCAGGTCCCACCGGGAGAGGATCCGGGTGTCCCGGAAGAAGACCCCGTGCGGTCCCGCGCCGAGGTCACCGCTCGGTGTGCACACGCAGAAGGACGACCCCTCGACCAGCGTGATCGCTCCGCTGCCGGCCCGCACCGGTTCGCTGTCCGGCGTCCAGGCGCTCATCGCTCCCACCTCGATCGGCCGATGGTCGCTCCGGTCGGCACCACCGCAGCTGAGAGCGCCCGGGCCCCCACCTGACTGCTCCCACGCTCGCCGTGCCGGGCACGCGGGAGCAATCGGTCGTTGTGCCGATGGAGGACCGTGCGCCGGTCCGCTGGCCTGGGCGCGATCGGGTCATCCGTCTCACGCGGCGCCTGGTGCCCCGTCCCGCTCCTCCGCGCCGGGCGGAGCCGGCCGGGGGCCGATCGCCGCGTGCGAATCGCCGGCCGCCTGGACGAGGAAGCGCAGGAGGCCGAGGAGGGGCCGCTGTGGATGAGCGCGCCACACGAGCTCCAGTTCCAACCCGAGCGGGGGGTCCAGCGGCCGCACCTCGACCCCCGGCACGCCCACCTGCCCGTCGATGCCCAGGATGACCGGGGCGACGCCCACTCCCGCGGCGACCGCCCGCATCATCGCCTCCGGCGCACCGATGAGGTCCGGTTCGATGACCACCTGATGGGACCCCGGGCCGGCCGGGAGCAGGTGGGTGACCACCCGGTCCCAGATCCCGGCGAACGGCTGGCGCGGGAACATGACCATCGTCTCGCCGCCCAGCCGCGCGACCGGCACGGCGGCCAGGCCCGACAGTGGGTGCTCCTGGGGGACCGCGATGCCGAAGCCCACCTCACCCAGCACAGTCCCCTCGAGGTCCCGCTGCTCGAAGGAGCGTGACCACACGACAGCCGCATCCGCCCGGCCCTGGCGCACCGCCTCGATCGCATCGTCCCCGGGGCTGGACGCCACGGACACCGCGAGCCCGGGGATCCCGAGCGCGGCGAGATGCAGCGGACCGTCCAGGACGAGTTCGGCCATGTTGCACACCCGCAGTCGCAGCTCGTCCCGCCGTTCCCCCCGGGCGGCACGGACGTCGTCCCGGGCCCGTTCGGCCTCGGCCAGGATGACCCGCGCGCGCTGCACCAGCGCTTCACCGGCACGGGTGAGGACGACCCGCTGCGGGCTCCGTTCGAACAGTGTGGCCCGCAGCTCCCGCTCGAGCGCCTGGATCTGCTGGGAGAGCGACGGAGCCGCGATGTGGAGGCGCTCGGCCGCCCGCGCGAACCGCCGCTCTTCCGCGACGGCCAGGAAGTACCGCAGCTGGCGCAACTCCACGGTTCGTCGTATCCCGCAACGGACGGGCACGCCAGCCGGAGCGCGGCCGGTACGGCGATCCTTAGCCGCACGCTCACACGCCTGTGCTTCTACGTCACGTCCGCCGTGACTGACTCTGCGTCATCGCGGTACAACCAGGGTGTCCGCTGTCGGCCCGTCGAGACACCGGCGCGCCGACGGTCTTCCCGGAAACTCCGGTGCAGCTGGAGGGCGGGAGTCGCCTGTGCCCGAAGACCTGGTCGCGATCGCGGAGTTGAACGAGGTCGCCATGTCCGCCGAGGCGCTGGCGGACCGCGCCCCCTCGCTGCTGGCCGCCCTCCGGCGGCACGTGCCCTTCGACGGGGCCTGGCTGGCCCTCGCCGACCCGCCCTCCCGCAGCTACCAGTGTCTGGCGAGTGCCGATCTCGACGAGGGGACGCTCCGGTACTTCTGCCGTCCGGAGATGGCGCACGACATGGAAGCGACGGGCACCGACCGGCACCGGCCCCCGCCGAGCCCGTCCGACCTCCCCTACCCGGTCGCGGAGCTGCCCACCTGGGCTGAGTGCCTGCTGCCCGCCGGCTACCACGAGGCGCTCGCCGTCGCCCTGTTCACCCCCGATGGGCGCCACGTCGGGTTCCTCGCCCTCCTGTCCGGCGCACCGGAGCCCCCGTCGCCGGGGGCACGCCATCGGCTGGGGCGGCTCGCACCCGTGCTGGGCCACGGCATCGACCCGATGCGGTCTCTGGTGCCGGCCGCCCGCCTGGTCTCCGGGGCGACCGCCGGGGTCGTCCTGCGCGACGACGGCGGTACCGAGACGCTGCCGGGGCTGGCGGACCATGCCCTGCTCGCCGCGGGCTCCTCAGCCCTGCTGGCCGCCCGGTCGGCGCTCGACGGCGGCACCGTCCACACCTCGTTCCTGTGGCCGGCCACTGATGACCACGCCGCGCCCGAACACGTCCGCATCACGGCGATGGCGGCCCCGCAGGATGCTCCGTCGACCGTGGCGGGAATGGCGCTGGTGTCGCCGCCGGGGGACGTCCACGGCCTCACCCCACGAGAGCTCGAGGTCCTCGGTTTCGTGATCAACGGGTGTTCGAACCGGGAGATCGCCCGGGCCCTGGTCGTGGCGCAGCGCACCGTCGCGGCGCACCTCGAGCACATCCTGGTCAAGATGAAGGCGCCCTCGAGGACGCTGGCCGCGGTGCGTGCCGAACGGGAAGGTCTCTACGTGCCGCCGGGGTGGCGGCGCCTGGCCGGATAGGCCTCCGCCGGCGTCGGCCGGCTACTCAGGAGCTCTCCAACCGACCGCGCTGCGCGAGGACGAACAGCAACCCCATCGAGGGCACCACGATCAGCACCGCCGCGGCCGCCACGGCGGTCAGCGCCCACAGCGTCGCCGTCGGAGCCGCGGCATCGCCGATCGACACATGCGTCCCCAACAGGTAGGGGTACTGCGCCACCCCCCAGCCGGCGACGACCGCCGCGACCGCGAGGACCGCGAGCCCCTGCACCTGTCGCGGGGCCGCCCGGCGCAACAGCGCCAACGCCGCCAGACCGCAGGCGGCGGAGCCCACCACCAGGACCAGTCCGCGGGTGAGGAGCTCGTCGAAGAGCCTCGGGGCGTCCGCGCGCAGGATGGCGATGCCGGTCAACGCGACCACGCCGGTGACCACCGCGGTCACCTGCGCCCGGCGACGGAACCACGTCTCGAGGTCGTCCTCGCCGCGGCGTCGCGCCTCGGCGGCGAGGAAGACCGCCGCGACGAAGGCGCACACGAGGACGGCGAGGACACCGCCGAGCAGCGAGGTGGGGTTCAGCCAGCTGCTGATCGGGTCGCCGAGCCCCGCCGTCGGCACCCGGCCGGAGGCGATGCCGCCGGCGACGGTCCCGAGGAAGAACGGTGCCAGCACCGAGGAGGCGGCGAAGGCGGCACCGGCGACCCGTTGCTGCTCGGTCCGGACGAACACCTTGCGGAACGCGAACCCGGAGCCGCGCGCCACGATGCCCAGCGCCGCCAGGCCCAACGGGATGTACAGGGTCGTCATGATCGCTGCGAAGGCGGGCGGGAAGGCCGTCCACAACATCACGAGGCAGAAGATCAGCCAGACGTGGTTGGCCTCCCACACCGGTGCCAGCGACTCGTCCACGAGGTGACGCGGTCGCCGTCCGCGCTCCGCTCCCCCAGCGGTGAGGTCCCAGAACCCGGCGCCGTAGTCGGCTCCGCCCAGGACGGCGTAGGCCAGGACGCCGGCGAACAGCACGACGGCTGCGACGGTGCTCATGCCCCACCGCCCGGGCTGCGATCCAGCTCGCGGGCCCGGGAGGGGCCGTACGGCACCTCGTCGTCCACCTCGGCGTCGTCCCCGCCCCGCTCTGCCTCCTGCCAGCGCCGGCGCATCAACCGCAGGACGAACAGGGTGCCGAACCCGACCGCCGCGTACAGGGCCACGGTCGCACCGAAGAACAGCCACAGGTTGCCCCCCGGCGCGGCCGCGTCGCGGGTGAGCAGCAGACCCACGACCGTCCACGGCTGGCGACCCACCTCGGTCACGACCCAGCCGGACTCCAGGGCGAGGACGGCCAGCACCCCACTCACCGCGGTGGCGCGGAGGAACCACGGGTTCTCCGGGGCCTCGCGTCGCCGCCACCAGAGGACGGCGAACCAGAACGACAGCGCCAGCAGGGCCGTCCCGATGCCGACCATCACGTCGAAGGCCAGGTGCACGGTGGTGACGAGGTGGTCCGCCGGCCGCACGTCGGCGGGGATCGCGTCCAGCCCCAGGATCCGGGTGTCGGGGCTGTAGCCGGACAGCAGCGAGGCGCCGGACGGGATGTCGATGCCGTAGCGCACCTCGCCGTCGACGAGCACCCCGCCCAGCACCTCCGGCACGTGGTCCCCCGTGGTCGGCAGGGCCTCGATGGCGGCGAACTTGGCCGGCTCGAGCTGGAAGACCTCACGGGCAGCGACGTCACCGACGAAGAACTGCACCGGGGTGGTGACCGCCGCGACCGTCAGCGGGATCAGCAGGCCCAGGCGGTGCAGCCGGTCGCGACGACCGCGCAGCATCCCCGCGGCGTACACCCCGGCGGTGACGAAGCCGGCGACCATGTACGCCGCCAGCAGCATGTGCAACGCCTCGTACCAGAAGGCGTCGTTGAAGAAGACCCGCAGCGGCTGGACCCCGACCACCCGTCCGTCGCGCACGGTGATGCCGGCCGGCTGGTTCATCCAGCCGTTGGCCGCCACGACCGACGCGGTCCCGCCCACCCCGGAGAGCACCACCGGTACCCCGGTCCAGAAGTGCGACCACGGGCGCATCCGGTCCCAGCCGTAGATGTAGATCGCCACGAAGATGGCCTCGACGAAGAAGAAGAGCCCCTCGACGGCGAACGGGAGGCCGTAGGCCGCGCCGAACGGGCCCATCAGGCGCGGCCACAGCAGGCCCAGCTCGAAGGACAGCACCGTCCCGGAGACGGCGCCGACGGCGAACAGGACGCCGGAGACCTGCGACCACCGGCGGGCCAACCTCAGCGCGTGCTGGTCGTGCCGCCGCAGGCCCCGGTAGTTGGCGATCAACATCATGAAGGTGAAGGCGACCCCGAAGGGGACCAGGATGATGTGGAACCCGAGGGTGAACGCCATCTGCTCCCGGGCCGGGAGCACCTGCGAGGAGCCGGCCGCCAGCCGGCCGACACCCGCGGCGGCGAGTGCGAGGCTCACCCCCTCTGTTCTTCCCCGTACCGCCCCGGTCATGCCGTCCGTCGGCGTGGATTCCGGCTCCCGGAGCGCGCCTGCAGGGACCTCGCCGGGCGCACCCGACGGGCCGGGCAGGCGACCCGGCGGGCCCGGGTGCTACAGGCTCACCGCGACGGTCGCCGCCAACTCGCGGCAGGCCTCCAGGTCGGAGGGGCCGAGCGCGCCGGTGAGGCTCAGCGGTGCGGCGACCATCCGCCAGCTCAGCGCCCCGGTGATCCGCCGGATGCTGCTCAGCGCCCCGGCGGTGTCGTCGTTGCCGTGCACGTAGACGCCGTACGGCAGCCCGGGGGTGGCGTCCAGGCACGGGTAGTAGATGGTGTCGAAGAAGTGCTTGAGCGCGCCGGACATGTAGCCGATGTTCGCCGGCGTCCCGAGCAGGACGCCGTCGGCGGCGAGCACGTCGGCGGCGCCGGCCGACAGCGCCGGCCGCACGCTGAGATCGACGTCGTCCACGAGCGCGACCCCCTCCCGCACTGCTTCCAGCACCACCTGCAGGGTGGGCGAGGGCGTGTGGTGGACGACGAGCAGCCGCGGCATCGCCGCATCATCTCCCGACCGCCGGGGGCGCCCGGACGCCGACCGCTCCCCGGTGCAGGCGATCGGGACGATCCCGGTCAGGCGCGCTGCACCGTGCGCGTGACACGCCGTGGCGATCGGTTCGGTGCTGCGCCCCGCCGCCCCCCGGTGGAGACTCCCTTGGCACGGGCGCGACGGGCCGTCGGGCCGCCCACCGCAGGTGGGCACCCTCCCAGCGCGTCGCCAGCTCGCACCGGGAGGCCACACGTGACCGGTTCCACCACGGCGTCCGGGACCGCGGCGCCCCGGTCCCCCGACACCCCCGCCGGACCCCCCGCTCACCACGGCCGCTCCGGCGCGCTCGTGCTGGCGGCCCTCGGCATCGTCTTCGGCGACATCGGCACCAGCCCGCTGTACGCCCTGCAGACCGTGTTCTCGATCGACGACGGTGCGGTGCGCCCGACGGAGGGAGACGTCTACGGCGTCATCTCGATGATGTTCTGGTCGATCACCCTGATCGTGTCCGTCAAGTACATCGCCGTCCTCATGCGCGCGGACAACGACGGCGAGGGCGGCGTCATGGCGCTCACCTCACTGGCCCGGCGGCTCTACTCCGGCCGGACCACGCGGACGGCGCCGCTGGTGATCCTCGGGATCGTCGGGGTGTCCCTCTTCTACGGTGACTCCCTGATCACCCCGGCGATCAGCGTGCTGTCGGCGGTCGAGGGCGTGCGGGTGGCCGCGCCGAGTCTCGGGCACGTCGTGGTGCCCGTGGCAGCCGTGATCCTCACCGGGCTGTTCGTCGCGCAGCGCTTCGGCACCGGCAGGGTGGGGGCACTCTTCGGGCCGGTCACCCTGCTGTGGTTCGGCGCGCTGGCCGCGGCGGGCCTGGCCGGGGTGGTCCGTCATCCGGGGGTCCTGCAGGCACTGTCGCCGACCTACGCCCTGCTCTTCGTCGTGCAGCATCCCGGCACCGCCTTCATCGCGATGGGCGCGGTCGTCCTGGTCATCACCGGCGCCGAGGCGCTGTACGCCGACATGGGGCACTTCGGGCGCCCCCCGATCCGGCGTGCCTGGTTCTTCGTCGTGTTCCCGGCGCTGACGCTGAACTACCTGGGGCAGGCCTCGCTCCTGCTCAGGCACCCCGAGGCGATCACCAACCCCTTCTTCCTGCTGTACCCGAGCTGGGCCCAGTTGCCGATGGTCGTGCTGGCCACCGCCGCCACGGTCATCGCCAGCCAGGCGGTGATCTCCGGTGCGTTCTCCCTGTCCCGGCAGGCCGTGCAGCTGGGCCTGCTGCCGCCGGTCACCGTCCGGCAGACCTCCGAGCGGGAGAGCGGGCAGGTGTACCTGCCCGGGGTGAACGCCGTCCTGTTCGTCGGCGTCCTCGTGGTCATGCTCTCGTTCCGTTCGGCGGAGCGGCTGGCCACCGCCTACGGGGTCTCCGTCACCGGCGCCCTGGTCGTCGACACGGTCCTGATGCTGATCGTCGCCCGGGTGCTGTGGAGCTGGCACCCGTGGAAGATCGTCCTCGCCGCCGTGGCGTTCGGCGGGGTGGAGGTCACCTTCCTCTCGGCGAACCTGTCCAAGGTCGCGCACGGCGGGTGGCTGCCGCTGCTCATCGCGGGCGTGGTGTTCACCGTCATGACCACCTGGCGGCGTGGCCGCGAGATCGTGGCCCGGAACCGTCGGCTCCAGGAGGGATCGCTGCAGGAATTCGTCGACGAGCTCTACGCGAAGGGTCTCCCCCAGGTGCCGGGCACCGCGGTGTTCCCCCACCCGGGCAAGGAGACGACCCCGCTGGCGCTGCGGGCGAACGTCGAGCACAACAAGGTGCTGCACCACAACGTCCTGGTCGTCTCGGCCCGCGTCGGCAACGCGCCGCACGTGCCCGTCGCGGACCGGTTCACCATGGACGATCTGGGCCACACCGATGACCGCATCTGGCACCTGTCGGTCCAGTTCGGGTTCTCCGACACGCCCGACCTACCCGAGGCGGTGCGCCAGGCATGTGCGGAGGGCCTGCTCGACGGCGCGATCCTGGACGCGCCGGGCCCCTCGTTCTTCCTGTCCCGCGGGCCGATCCGGCGCACCCGGGCCCCGGGGATGGCGCGGTGGCGCAAGGTCCTCTTCCTCGCGCTCGCGCGCAACGCCGCCGATCCGACCGCCTACTTCGGGCTGCCGGTCGACCGGACGGTGACCATGGGCAGCGCGGTCGACGTCTGACGCCCGCTGGGGGTCCCGGCGCGCGCCACCGGCGGCCAGGGTGCGATCGGATCGACCCGCCCGAGCAGCTCCGGGGTGTCCGTGGCAGCTCCGGGGTGTCAGTGGCGCAGAAGGGGACGGTCCCCCGGCCGGGCCGGACGGGCACCCGCCTGGGCGGGACCAGGTCGACCGGCGCGACGACGAGGTGGCCGGCCCGTCCGGCCGCCGTCCGCATGACCACCTCTGCCTCGTCCGTCGTCCCCCGCGCCGGTGCCGGGCCGCACCGGGCTCAGGACGCCGCGCGGGCCGGGGATCCGGGGACCGCCGGGCTGGAGGGCCCGCCACCCGGCCGGGCACCGCACCGG
>JAOPWG010000180.1 GCA_025965775.1 Modestobacter sp.
CGTGGACCGGCGATCGCGGTGCGCCGGTGCGCGGGCCGACCCGCCCGCGTGCGGCGGCTCACCATGCGCCCTATTGTCGGCGAGGGGCCGGCAGCGGCGCCGGTCCCGACGAGGACGGGGTACGGCATGCGCAGGTGCTGGGTGGTCCTGGTCTCCACGGTCGTGCTGGTACTGGGCCCCGGTGGGGTGGCGTCCGCCCAGGGCACGGCGGCGCCGGGTGGCTACGCGCCGGCCCGGCCCGGCCCGGCGCTGTCGGTTCCGGCCGATGCGCTGGCGGCGAGCCTGCACTGCAACGGTCCCCTCACCAGGCGCGGTCCGGCGCCGATCCTGCTGGTCCCCGGCACCACCATGGACCCGCAGGTGGGCTTCTCCTGGAACTACGAGCGCGCCTTCGACCGGCTCGGGTGGCGCTGGTGTGCGGTCACCCTGCCCTTCCATGCCACCGGGGACATCCAGGTCGCGGGGGAGTACGTGGTCCACGCGGTGCGCACGATGGGCAGCGCCAGCGGGCAGAAGGTCGACGTGCTCGGCTGGAGCCAGGGCGGCATGGTGCCGCGCTGGGCGCTGCGGTTCTGGCCGGACACCCGCGCGCTGGTCGACGACATCATCGGGCTGAGCCCGTCCAACCACGGGACGACGGTCGCCGACGTCGCCTGCCAGCTCTCGTGCAAACCCGCGTTCTGGCAGCAGCGCTCGATCTCGGCCTTCACCGCCGCGCTCAACAGCGGTGCGGAGACCTTCCCCGGCATCTCGTACACGGTCGCCTACACCCGGCTCGACGAGGTCGTCGTCCCGAATGCCGGCCCGCGGCCCAGCTCGGCGTTGACCACCGGTGCCGGCCGGATCGCGAACATCGCCACCCAGGATGTCTGCCCGCTCAATGCCGCCGACCACTTCGCCATCGGCAGTTACGACCCGGTCGGGTACGCGATCGCGATGGATGCGCTCACCCACGACGGCCCCGCGGATCCCGCCCGGATCGCGCGGTCGACCTGCCTGCAACTCTTCCAGCCCGGCGTCGACCCGCTGACGTTCGCCGCCGACTACGCGGCGTTCCTCGCCTACGCCGGCCACAGCAGGGGCAACGCGCCGGACGTGGCGGCCGAGCCGCCGCTGAAGCCCTACGTGTTCGCCGGCTGACCAGCCCGGCGCGCCGGGGGTACGTGCCGCCGTGTCGGACGACGGCTCACCGCCAGGCGAACACCGGCTGCTCCAGGTGTGCGACCCGGGTGAGGAGACCGCGGCAGGCGGCCTGGCAGAACTGGTGCACGATCGCTGCGGTCGGCGCGTGCAGGTGGCGACCGAACAAGGGCAGCTGGATGACGGGCGCGTCGGACTCCGGGATGCGGATGAATCGCGGCTCGACGTCGAGTTCGGCCAGCGGTACCTGGTGGATCTCGGCGACCTCGTCCTCCGCGCCCACCAGTTCCCCGACGTCCCCGGCCCAGCAGACGACCGGCGTCATGACGTAGCCCGAGCGGGTCACGTAGTCGTCGAGCAGCCCGAGGGCGTCCGTCGTCGGCAGCGCCAGCCCGACCTCCTCGTGCAACTCGCGCAGCGCGCCCTGGACAGCGCTCTCGCCCGGCTCACACCGTCCGCCGGGCAGAGCCCACTGTCCGGCGTGGGCGCGCAGGCGCGGAGCCCGCCGGGTGATGAGCAGCGCCGGCGCGCCGTGGTGCTCGGTGACGCACACCGCGACCGCCGCCTGCTTGAGCTCCGGGCGGTCGGCCTCCCGGCGCGGGAAGTCCTGCAGGCGCGCCGCGACCGTCGTCCTGTCCAGGGGGGCGGACGGGTGGGTCATCCCCGCACCTCGCTGTCTCCGGGAGCGGTCCGTGCCGCGTCCCGGAGGGCCGTGGGCGGCACCGAGAGGCGTGGCAGGAAGAGGTGGACGAGCGGGCCGATGGCCAGCGCGTACACGACCGTGCCGGGTCCGACGGTGCCCCCGAGCAGCCAGCCGCAGGCGACCACGACCACTTCGATGGCCGACCGGATGAGTCGCACGGACCCGCCGGAGCGCCGCACGAGGCCGGTCATCAGGCCGTCCCGCGGCCCGGGCCCGAACTGGACGCCGATGTAGGCCGCGGTGGCGAGGCCGTTGAGGAGGACCCCGGCGACGGCGAAGGACACCCGCAGCGGCAGCCCGGAGGGGGCCGAAAGGACGGCGAGCGCACCGTCGACCGCCAGCCCGACCACGATGACGTTGCTGACGGTGCCCAGCCCCGGTCTCTGCCGGAGCGGGATCCAGGCCAGCAGCACCACGGTCCCGACGACGACCGTGACCGTCCCGAGAGACCAGCCCAGCTGCCGCGCCAGCCCCTGGTGCAGCACGTCCCACGGCATGACGCCGAGCCCGCCGCGGATCAGCAGGCCCATCGACAGCCCGTACAGCAGCAGGCCCACGTAGAGCTGCCCCAGCCGGTGAGCCGTCCGGGCGTACCGGAGCCCCCCGGGCCTCTGCGCTCCGGACGGCTGGGTCATGCCTCCGCCGCGGGCGGGCCGCCCGGCGCCGGGATCGGCCCGGTGTCCAGCCGCCGCAACGTCGCGGTCGCGGTGGTGCGCCCCTGCCCGTCCTGGACCCGCGCGGACCGTTCCCCGTCGGCCACCCGGGAGGTGACGGTCAGCTGTTGCGCGCCGAAGGTCGGGGCGACCAGCCGGTAGGCGAACGTCGTCCCGAGCATCGAGATCCCCGCGCGGCGGAAGCACTCACCCATGAGCAGCGCCTGCAGCGGTCCGTGGACCACGAGGTCCGGGTACCCCTCCTCGGCCGCGTAGTGCGCGTCGTAGTGGATCCGGTGTGCGTTGTAGGTCAGCGCCGAGAAGCGGAACAGGACGACGGGGTCCACCCGCATGTCGAGCCGGCCGTCCGGCGCGGGCTCGTCGTCCTCCGCTGCCGCGGCTGCCCGGGCCTTCACCGTCGAGCCGGCCCGGCGGTAGACGATGTCCTGCTCGTCCACGATCGCCACCTGACCGTCCTGCTCGATGTCGGTGCGCACGGTGGCCAGCGTCATCGGACCCGATGCGCCCACCTTCTCCACCTCGCGGACGAGCCGGGTGGTCCGGCGGGCGGGCTCGCCGAACCGCAGCGGCGCGTACGTCGACACCCGGCCGCCGCCGAACATGCGCAACCGTCCCGGCTCCGGGGGAGCGGGGATGCCGGTGGTCGGGTGCCCGTCCGGGCCGAGGTCGCGCTGCGGCCGCCGGTCCAGCAGGTACACCCAGTGCCACAGCTCGGGCAGGTCGGCCCCGGCCGCGGGGCCGGCGATGTCGAGCATCCCGGCCAGGCCCTCGGCCGGCTCGCGGGTGATCACCTCGGTCCGTGACCTGCTGGCCGGCTGCGCCGGCCCTGTCGTCCGGTGCGCTGTCATCACGCCTCCTGTCCACGTGCGGTCGTGCGGGGAGCGAACTCGGCACGGATCGCGTCAGTGTGCTGCCCGGCTGCCGGGACCGGGCCCATGGCCGGCTCGCGCCCCGGCACGGTGACCGGCGGGAGCAGTGAGCGCAGCGGCCCGGCGGGGGAGTCGACGTCCCGCCACCGGTCCCGGGCCTGGAGCTGGGGGTGTTCGGCGAACTCCGCCATGGTCCGCAGGCGCGCGTTGGCGATGCCCACCTCGTCCAGCCGCCCGGTGACCTGGTCGGCCGTCCACTCCGCCAGAGCTGCCTCCAGGAGCACGCGCAGCTCGGCGTCGTTCTCGACCCGGCGGGAATTGCGGACGAAGCGGGGATCGTCGACCAGGTCCGGCCGGACCAGCACGTCTGTGCACAGCACCGCCCACTCGCGCTCGTTCTGCACGCCGATGAAGACCTGCGCGCCGTCCCCGGCCCGGTACGGACCATAGGGGGCGATGGACGC
>JAOPWG010000192.1 GCA_025965775.1 Modestobacter sp.
TCGCGGACCGAGAAGACCCGGATCGGGGCCGCGCCGCTGGTCGAGGCTCCGTCGGACCACCGGTAGGCGTACAGGTGCAGCGGGCAGACCAGCACGTTGCCGTCGGTCTGCCCGTCGGCGAGCGGGCCGCCGGCGTGCGGGCAGGCGGCCTGGGTGGCGTGCAGCGACCCGTCGCGCAGCCGGAACACCGCGACCTGGACGTTGCCGGCGACGAACGCCCGGCCCTCCCCCGGCGGCACGTCCTCCACCCGGCCCACGACGTGGGACGTCGTCCTCGCGGTCGTGTCGGTCAGGCTCATCGGACCGGGACCTTCGGCAGGTCGACCAGCGGCAGCGCGGTGCGGAACTGGCCCGGAGTGGCCGGGGACTTCCCGTCCTGACCCCAGGGGTCGGTGTAGGCGTCGATCGAGCGCTGCATGCCCTCGTCGAGGTGGAGCACGATCCCCTCGCTGTCCTCCAGCAGGACCTGCTTGATCGTCTCCAGCCCGACCCGGGGCACGAAGTCGTAGGTGCGCTCCAGCCAGTTCGCGTTCTCCCGGTAGTACTGCAGAAACCGGCCGGTCAGCTCGATCACCGCCTCCGGGGAGTCGACCGTGGCCAGCAGGTCGCCCTTGCGCACGGTGGCCCCCGCGGCGCCGCCGACGTAGACCTCCCACGCGCCGTTGCCGACCGCGACGACGCCGACGTCCTTGACGTAGGCCTCGGCGCAGTTGCGCGGGCAGCCGACGACGGCGAGCTTCATCTTCGCCGGGCTCTCGATGCCCTGGAACCGGGTCTCCAGGTCGATGCCGAGCTGGGTGGAGTCGCCCAGCCCGAACCGGCAGAATTCGGTGCCCACGCAGGTCTTCACCGTGCGGAAGCTCTTGCCGTAGGCGTAGCCCGACGGCATGGCCAGGTCATCCCACATCGCCGGGAGGTCCTCCTTGCGGACCCCGAGCAGGTCGATCCGCTGGCCGCCGGTGATCTTCACCATGGGGACCTGGTACTTCTCGGCGACCTCGGCGATCGTGCGGAGCTGCGCCGGGGTGGTCACCCCGCCCTTCATCTGCGGGACGACGGAGAACGTGCCGTCGCGCTGGATGTTGGCGTGCACCCGGTCGTTGATGAACTTGGCGTCGTTCTCCTGCACGTACTCGGAGCCCCAGACCATGCGCAGCAGCGAGGTGAGCCCCATCTTGGACCTGGCGTCCTCGGCACCCCCGGGGGCGAGGGCGGCGAAGACCGACGAGACGCTGCGCAGGTCCTGCTCGCGGATCGCGGCCATCAGCCCGGGCTTGGCCAGCGGGATGCCCGGCACGTACCAGCCGACCGAGGCGTCCTCGCTGACGTCGCCGTCGGCGGCCCACTCGACGATCTGCTTGACCAGGCTCGTGCACGAGCCGCAGCCCTTGCCGGCCCGGGTGCGGTCCATGACCGCACCCACGCTCGTGCAGCCGTCGGCGACGGTGTCGCAGATCGT
Organism: Modestobacter sp.; assembly: GCA_025965775.1. GTDB lineage: Bacteria > Actinomycetota > Actinomycetes > Mycobacteriales > Geodermatophilaceae > Modestobacter. The sequence continues at coordinate 1,460 of JAOPWG010000192.1, forward strand.
CTGCTTGGAGACGCCGTTGCAGTTGCAGACCTGGGAGTCGCCGGGCATCTCGGCGGCTGCGGCCTCCCACCGGACCGACTCCGAGCCGTCGGAGAGGTCGACCAGCAGCCGGATCCGCTCCTCGGGCAGCGGCGCACCGCGGTCGAAGGCCTGGGTCAGGAAGGCGACCTGGCGGGTGTCCCCGAGCAGGGTGGCGCCGATCAGCCGGTCGTCGCGGATGACCACCGACAGGTGCACGCCGCGGTTGGGCTCGGAGATGACCAGGAACTCGTCCTCGTCCCGCTCGGGGGTGTTGATCCCCATGACGGCCACGTCGACGCCGGCCACCTTGAGCTTCGTCGCCGTCCGCGAGCCGTGGTACTCCGCGGTGGGGTCGGTGCCGGTGAGCACGTCGGCCAGCACCCGGGCGTGCTCCCAGGCCGGGGCGACCAGGCCGTACACCTCGCCGCGGTGCTGGGCGCACTCGCCGATCGCGTAGACGTCGGGGTCGTCGGTGCGCAGCTGGTCATCGACCATGACCGCCCGCTCGACCTCGAGCCCGGAGCGCACGGCCACGTCGGTGTTCGGCCGGACCCCGGCCGCGACCACCAGCAGGTCGCAGTCCAGTTGCCGGCCGTCCCCCAGCACGACGCCGCGCACCTGGTCCTCGCCGAGCACCTCGGTGGCCAGCACGTCGAGGTGGACGGTGATGCCGAGCTCCTCGACGCTGCGCTTGAGGATCGCCCCGGCCTCGGGGTCCAGCTGGGCGTTCATCAGGTGCGGCACCGCGTGCACCAGCTCCACCCGCATGCCCTGGCTCTGCAGCGCCCGGGCAGCTTCCAGCCCGAGCAGCCCGCCGCCCATCACCACGGCCCTGCTGTGGTGCCGGGCGGCCTGCAGCATCGCCCGGGTCTCGTCGATGGTCCGGAAGCCGAAGACGCCGGGCCGCAGGCTGCCGTCCGCGCGGCGCACCCCGGTCATCGGCGGGATGAACGAGCGGCTGCCGGTGGCCAGCACCAGGTGGTCGTAGGGGGTCACCGAGCCGTCGTCGGCGTGCACCTGCTTGGCGGCGGCGTCGATCCGCTCCACCCGGACGCCGGGGCGCAGCATCACCCCGTTGTCGGCGTACCAGTCGTGGCTGTTGAGGACGATGGCGTCCTCCTGCTCCTCCCCGGCCAGCACCGGGGACAGCATGATGCGGTTGTAGTTGCCGTGTGGTTCCTCGCCGAACACGGTGATGGCGAACTGTTCGCCGCCGCCGCGCTCGAGCACCTCCTCGACCAGCCGGGCACCGGCCATGCCGTTGCCGACCACCACCAGCCGCTGCCGGGTGTCGACGCCGTCCGTGTCGTCCATGGCGAAGCTGAGTGCGGTGACGCCCTCAGGCCGTCCCCCCAGGACCGTCGAGGCGAGCGCCGGTCGCGTTGCCGTGCTCATCAGACCTCCACCAGCCCCAGGTCGATCACGAGCTCCCCGGTGACGCCCTCGGGCGCCGCCGCGTGCAGTTCGACCACCGTGCCGCCACTGAGGTCCTCCACCACCCGCAGCGGGACGTGCACGTCGCCCTTCGCCCCGATCGGGAACCAGCGCATCGGTTCGCCGTCGCGGACCAGCAGCACGTACACCAGCTCGCCGGTGGAGTTGCCGCCGCGGAAGTACAGCGCCTGCGCGCTGGCACCGGCGGGCACCTGGTAGCGCAGCGCGGAGTCGACCGGGCCCGGCTTGGCCAGGCCCTCCCCGGTGATCGGGTAGACGCCTTGCAGGAATCGCGGGGTGCTCTTCACGCTGGTGGTCCTCCTCCGGGACGGGGGGCGAGGGACTGCGGTGGCCGGGTGCTCGTGCGGTCGGGGCGCAGGCTGGCCGGCCGGTTCGGCCGCCGGGATGCGTTCCTCCGGGCCGCCGACCCGGGTGACGGCGACGGCGCACACCTTGAAGGCCGGCATCCGGCTGGTCGGGTCCAGCGCGGGGTCGGTGAGGGCGTTGGCACTGCTGGCCCCGGCCCAGTGGAAGGGCGCGAAGACGACGTCGGGGCGCACGGCGTCGGTGACCAGGGCGTGGAACCGGGCCCGGCCGCGTCGCGTGGTGAGTTCGACCAGGTCGTCGGAGGCGATCCCGAGCGTGCGGGCCAGGTCCGGGTGCAGCTCCGCGCGCGGGGTGGGGGCGATCAGCTGCAGGCTGCGCGAGCGGCGGGTCTGCGCCCCGGACTGGTACTGCGCGTGCACCCGGCCGGTGGTGAGCACGTAGGGGTACTCGTCGTCGGGCTCCTCGTGCGGGGCCACGTGCTCGACCCGCCAGAACCGCGCCCGGCCGTCCGGGGTGGCGAACCGGTCGGCGAACAGCCGCGGGGTGCCGGGGTGCCGCTCGTCGGGGCAGGGCCAGAACACGCCCTGCTCCTCGTCGATCCGTCGGTAGCTGATCCCGGAGTAGTCGGCGGCTCCCCCGGCGCTGGCCCGGCCGAGCTCGGCGAAGACGGCCTCGGCGTCCCCGCTGAACATCGGGGCCGCCCCCAGTCGGGCGGCGAGCTCGGCGAGCAGCTGCAGGTCGTCCCGGACGCCCTCGGGCGGGTCCATCGCCCGGCGGCGGCGGATCACCCGGCCCTCGAGGTTGGTCATCGTGCCGTCCTCCTCCGCCCACATGGCGCTGGGCAGAACCACGTCGGCGAGCTCCGCGGTCTCGGAGAGGAAGAAGTCGCTGACGGCGAGGAAGTCCAGGTCGCCCAGCCGGCTGATCACCCGGCGGGCGTCGGGCGCGGAGACGGCGATGTTGGAGGCGAGCACGAGCATCGTGCGGACCCCGCCCCCGGTGCCCAGCGCGTCGAGCATCTCGAAGGCGCTGCGCCCGGGCCCCGGGATGTCCTCGGGGTCGATGCCCCACACCGCGGCGACGTGGGCGCGGGCCGCCGGGTCGGTGATCTTCCGGTAGCCGGGTAGCTGGTCTGCCTTCTGCCCGTGCTCGCGGCCACCCTGCCCGTTGCCCTGGCCGGTGACGGTGCCCCAGCCGCTGCCCTCCCGGCCGGGCAGCCCGAGGGCCAGGGCCAGGTTGATCCAGGCCTGGGCGGTGTCGGTGCCGCTGCGGTGCTGCTCGGCGCCACGGGCGGTCAGGACGATCGAGCGCCGCCCGCGGGCCAGCGCGAAGACGGTCCGCCGCTGCTGCTCCACGGGCACCCCGGTGAGCCGCTCGACCCGGTCGGGCCAGTAGCCGGCGACCCCGGCCCGGACGTCGTCGAAACCGGTGGTGCGCGCGGCGACGTACGCGGTGTCGACCAGCCCCTCGGCCAGCGCGACGTGCAGCAGTCCGTTGGCGAGCGCGAGATCCGTGCCCGGCAGCGGCTGGACGTGCAGCGAGGCGTTGCGGGCGGTGTTCGTCCGCCGCGGGTCGATGACGATGTGCTCGGCGCCGCGCTCGCGGCCGGTGTCGAAGTACTGCATGGCCGGCGGCATGGTGTCGGCCGGGTTGCTGCCGACCAGGACGACGACGTCGGCCTCGGCGATGTCACTCAGCGGGAACGGCATCCCCCGGTCCAGGCCGAAGGCGCGGACCGCCGCGCCGGCCGCGGAGGACATGCAGAACCGGCCGTTGTAGTCGATGGCGCTGGTGCGCAGCGCGACCCGGGCGAACTTGCCGAACTGGTAGGCCTGCTCGTTGGTCAGCCCGCCGCCGCCGAAGCAGCCGACGGCGTCCCGGCCGTGGGTCCGCTGGGTCGCCTCGATCGCCTCGACCACGCGACCGAGGGCGGTGTCCCAGGTGCTCTCCACCAGCGGGCTGGTCCGGTCCCCGGCGATGGCGCGGACCAGCGGGCGGGTCAGCCGCTCGGGATGGTCGAGCAGCTCGGGCGCCGACCAGCCCTTGGAGCACAGGCCGCCGCGGTTGACCGGGAAATCGGCGGGGACCAGGGTGGCCGGCCGGTCGCCGGCGGTCATGGTCACCCCGCACTGCAGCGAGCAGTACGGGCAGTGGGTGGCGGTGGTGCGCGTGCCGGCGCCCGCACGGGACGCGGAGACGGCTGCGGACACATGACGAGGTTCCGGCTGCCCCGTTTCCCACCCGCTGCGCTTGCGTCAAGGTCGCGTTCCGTCGGCCTCACAGTGGCCGTGCGACGGGCGTGCGCCGCCGGCGGGGCCGCTCCGACGTCCCTCCGGCCGGCGGGACCGGGACGGCGAGGGGCCTCAGGCCTCGACCGGTGCGGCGGCGCTCCGCATGCGCCGGCCGATGGCGGTGTACCGCCAGACGAGCACCGAGACCAGCCAGGCCGCGAGGAACAGCCCGACGATCACGAACCCGACCGCGCCCAGGTCCAGCGACCCCAGCCAGGCGACCGGGCCGGAGGTCAGCTGCATCCGCTCGGTGATCAGCGCGAGCACCTCCAGGCCGCCGATGCCCAGCGCGACGACCACCGAGAGCGCGGTCACCGTGATGTTGTAGAACATCTTCCGGCTCGGCGAGGCGAAGGCCCAGCCGTACGCGTAGCCCATCGCCGCCCCGTCGGCGGCGTCCAGCAGGCACATGCCCGCCGCGAAGAGCACGGGCAGGGTCATGATCGCGTACCAGGGCAGCGAGAAGGCGACCGCGCCGCCGGCGAGCACGAGCAGGGACACCTCCGTGGCGGTGTCGAAACCCAGCCCGAACAGCAGGCCGACCGGGTACATGTGCCAGGGCCTGGTGACCGCCCGGGTGACCCGGCCCAGGATGCGGTTGAGCAGCCCCCGCCTGGCCAGCTGCTCCTCCAGCGCCTGCTCGTCGAGTTCCCCGGACCGGGAGCGCCGGTAGACCCGGATGATCCCGATCAGGACGACGAGGTTGATGCTGCCCACCAGCAGCAGGAACGCCGCCGAGACCGACAGCCCGACGGTGCCGGTCAGCTGCTGCAGCCAGGAGTGGTCGTCGCCGACCTGGCCGGCCAGGGCCCGCAGGCCGAAGGCGAGCAGGACGCACAGCCCGAAGACGACCGAGGAGTGGCCCAGGGAGAACCAGAACCCCACCGACAGCGGGCGGCGCCGTCCGCCCTGCAGGGCCCGGGTCGTGTTGTCGATGGCCGCGATGTGGTCGGCGTCGAAGGCGTGCCGCATGCCCAGGGTGTAGGCGGTCAGGCCCAGGCCCACCCCGAAGACCGTCGTCCCGCCGAGCTGGTAGCGCTCCGGGACGACGAAGAGCAGCAGGGTGCCCCAGCCCAGGACGTGCAACAGGACGATGAACCCGCCCATGCCGGCCAGGCTGCGCCACTCGGCCCGGGTCGGGCGGCCACCGGGCGGGAGCTCGACCGTGGCCGTCCCCGGGTCGACCGCCGTCCCCGGCTCGACCGCCGTCCCCGGCTCGGACCCGCTCACGACGTCGACCGCTGCTTGTTGCACATCGGTCGCAACAAAACCACATCGAGGCAGGTACGCGCGAGCCGGCCGCGGCGCTCAGTCCCAGGACCGCCGCTGCTGCTTGAGCCGGCCGCGCTGCTTCTTCGCCTCGATCCGCCGCTCCTGGGAACCGCGGGTCGGCTTGGTCTTCCGGCGCGGCGGCGCCGGTGGCGCCAGCGCGGCGCGCAGCACCGCGGCGAGCCGGGCCCGGGCGGCCTCCCGGTTGCGCAGCTGCGCCCGGTGCTCGCTCGCCGCGATGGTCAGCATCCCGTCGACCAGTCGCTCCCCGAGCCGCTGCACCAGACGGGTGCGCTGCGGCTCGCTCAACCCGGGGATCTCCAGTGGGGCCACCGACAGCTCGACCCGCGAGTCGGCGGTGTTGACCCCCTGCCCGCCGGGCCCGGAGGACCGGGAGAACCGCCAGGACAGCGCCCCGGCCGGGACGACGAGGTCACCGACGACCGGCAGGTCACCGAAAGCGTCGTCCCCGGGCATGCTGCACAGTCTGGCGGACGGCGGCACACACGACCGACGTCCGCGCCCGGGCGGCGACGCTGCCGGCGCCTCACGCGCCGGTCGGCACCGGGTCCGCGCCGCCCCGCGCACCGGGCCGGCAGCGCAGCAGCCGGCGCACCGTCAGCCAGGTCCCCCGACGGGCACCGTGGTGCTCGAGCGCCTCCACGGCGTACTCCGAGCAGGTCGGCGTGAACGAGCAGCAGGGGCCCCGCTGCGGGCTGACCTCCCGCTGGTAGACGCGCACCGCGGCGACCAGCCGGTCGGCGGTCCTCCCCGTCGGGCCGACCGCACGGACGTGCCGCACCGTCGAGGGGGCCACCCGCAGCAGGCCCATCCCGCAGCCGAGCGACTCGGCCAGGCAGCAGCCGGTGTTGAGCAGCAACAGGTCCCGCAGGCACCCGCCGCCACCTCCCCCGCCGTAGCCGCGGCGGTACCCGCCGTACCCGCGTCCGTACGCCGGTGGCCCGTACCCCGGGCTGTCGCGGCCGTCCCCGGGGCCGGGGCGGCCGCCCCACCCCCGCCGGCGCCGCGGACCGCCGCCACGCCAGCCCCAGACGAAGACCATGCTGTTCTCCTCCATGTCGGCGCCAGGCCCGCAGCACCCGCCGCACACCCGGTCCCATCCTGGGCCCCACCGCGCCTCCGCGCTGCCGGGTGACGGCGACACTGGTCCGCATGACCCCCCGGCCGGTCGCCCTGTCCGTCGCGCTGGCCGCCGGCCCCGTCGTCCTGGACGGCGGGCTGTCCACCGAGCTGGCGTCCCGCGGGCACGACGTGACCTCCGCGTTGTGGTCGGCCCGGCTGCTGCGGGACGCGCCGCAGGCGATCGTCGACGCCCACGCCGCGTTCGCCGCGGCCGGCGCCCGGGTGGCGACGACGGCCAGCTACCAGGCCACGCTGCCCGGCTTCGCGGCCGCCGGCATCGAGGCGGCGGAGGCCGCGGTGCTGATCGGCCGGTCGGTGCGGCTCGCCCGGGACGGGCTGGCGGCCGCCGGCGCCGAGGGCTGGGTCGCCGGGTCCGTCGGCCCCTACGGTGCCTTCCTGGCCGACGGTTCGGAGTACCGCGGCGACTATCTGCCGGGGACGTCGGTGGCCGCGCTCCGGGCGTTCCACCGACCCCGCCTGGAGCTGCTGGCCGCGGCCGGCGCCGACGTGCTCGCCTGCGAGACGTTGCCGGCCGCCGCGGAGGTGGAGGCGCTGCTGGCCGAGGTCGAGGCGCTCGGCGTGCCCGCCTGGCTGTCGCTCACCGCGGTCACCGGCTCCGACGGGGTGCCCCGGACCCGCCGGGGTGAGCTGCTCGCCGACGTGCTGGCAATGGCCCGTGACGTCCCGACCGTGGTGGCTGTGGGCGTCAACTGCACCGATCCGGGAGGCGTCGTCCCCGCGGTCGAGGTGGCCGCAGCCGCCAGCGGGAAGCCGGTGGTCGCCTACCCCAACAGCGGCGAGGTCTGGGACGCAGCGGGCCGGCGGTGGACCGGCCCGTCCGGTGTCGGCGCCGTGGGCGACTGGCTCGCGGCCGGTGCCCGGCTGGTCGGCGGGTGCTGCCGTGTCCGGCCGGGCGACGTGCGGACCATCGCCGCCGGCGTCCGCGCATCACTCCGCTGAGGTCCGGGCGTCCACGCCGACGCCCGGACGGGACGGGTCAGAGGATCGGTTTCCCGCCGGTGACCGCGATCCGCGCCCCGGAGACGTAGCTGGCCTCGTCGCTGGCCAGCAGCACGTAGACCGGCGCCAGCTCGGCCGGCTGGGCGGCGCGGCCCATCGGCACCTGCTCACCGAAGCCCTCGACCTTCTCCGGGGGCATGGTCGAGGGGATCAGCGGCGTCCAGACCGGGCCGGGGGCGACGCTGTTGGCCCGGATGCCCTTGTCGGCCAGCAACTGGGCGAGGCTGGCGGTGAAGTTGGCGATCCCGGCCTTGGTCAGCGCGTAGGGCGCCAGGGTCGGGCTGGGCATGTCGGAGTTCACCGACGAGGAGTTGATGATCGACGCGCCCGGTGGCATGTGCGGGACGGCGTCCCGGCACAGGACGAACATCGCGGTGAGGTTGACCGCCAGGGTGTGGTCCCACTCGTCGTCGGAGATCTCGTCGAGGGACTCGTGGGTCATCTGGAACGCGGCGTTGTTGACCAGCACGTCGACCCGGCCGAACTCCTCGACGGCCCTCGGGATGATCGTGCGGGCGTGGCTGCGGTCGGACAGGTCCCCGGCGACCAGCACGCACCTGCGGCCGGCCTGCTCGACGTGGCGGGCGGTGTCCTTGGCGTCGTCGTGTTCGTCCAGGTAGGAGATCAGGACGTCGGCGCCCTCCCGGGCGAACGCGATGGCGACCGCCCGGCCGATGCCACTGTCACCGCCGGTGATGACGGCCTTCTTGCCCGCCAGCCGGCCGGAGCCGCGGTAGCTCTGCTCGCCGTGGTCGGGCCTGGGCTCCATCTGACCGAGGGTGCCGGGCGGGGTCTGCTGCTGAGCGGGCTGCGATTCGGGGCGGGGCTCGGCGGGGACATCTCCGGTCGTGCGGTCTCCGGACATGGGGTCCTCCTGCGGTCGGTGGGAGTCGCGTCGCGGTCCCGCTACCCCTGCCGACGTGGGTCAACCGACGTCCGGGGCGGGAAGGTCTGCGGCATCGGGCACGCTGTGTCCCACGATGACGCTCTCCCCCGCCGGCACCGACTCGACCCCGGCCGACCTCCCTGCCACCGCGCTGCCCTCGCCCAGCGTGTCGTCGCTGATCGACGACCCGGCCGACCTCACGGCACTGCGCGCCCTCGGTGACGACCCCGACGCGGTCTTCGCCCGCTTCGCCCAGTGGGCGGAGGACGCCGGCACCGTCCTGTACCCCGCCCAGGAGGAGGCGCTGATCGAGCTGGTCAGCGGGGCCAACGTCGTGCTGGCCACCCCCACCGGGTCCGGCAAGTCCCTGGTCGCGACCGGCGCCCAGTACGCCGCGCTGGCCGCCGGACGGCGCAGCTACTACACCGCGCCGATCAAGGCGCTGGTCAGCGAGAAGTTCTTCGCGCTCTGCGGGGTCTTCGGCGCCGCCAACGTCGGGATGCTCACCGGCGACGCCAGCGTCAACGCCGGCGCCCCGATCATCGCCTGCACCGCCGAGGTGCTGGCCAACATCGCGCTGCGCTCGGGGGGCGGGGCCGGGGGCGAGGACACGGCCGACATCAGCCTGGTCGTCATGGACGAGTTCCACTTCTACGGCGACCCCGACCGCGGGTGGGCCTGGCAGGAGCCGCTGCTGGAGCTCCCGAAGGCCCAGTTCCTTCTCATGTCGGCCACCCTCGTCGACGTCACCACGCTGCGTGCGGACATCACCCGGCGCACCGGCCGGCCCACCGCGCTGGTCGCCAACGCCGAGCGCCCGGTGCCGCTGCACCACTACTACGCGACGACGCCGATGCACGAGACGATCGCCGAGCTGCTGGACACCCGGCAGGCCCCGGTCTACGTCGTCCACTTCACCCAGGCCTCGGCGCTGGAACGGGCGCAGGCGCTGATGAGCGTCAACGTGTGCACCAAGGAGGAGAAGGCGGCGATCGCCGACCTGATCGGCGGCTTCCGGTTCTCCTCCGCCTTCGGGACGACGCTGTCCCGACTGGTGCGCCACGGCATCGGCGTGCACCACGCCGGGATGCTGCCGAAGTACCGCCGGCTGGTCGAGCAGCTGGCCCAGGCCGGGCTGCTGAAGGTCATCTGCGGCACCGACACGCTCGGCGTGGGCATCAACGTGCCGATCCGCACGGTCGTCTTCTCCGCGCTGTCCAAGTACGACGGCACCCGCACCCGGCTGCTCAACGCCCGTGAGTTCCACCAGATCGCCGGCCGGGCCGGCCGCGCGGGCTACGACACGGCCGGCACCGTCGTCGTCCAGGCGCCCGAGCACGAGGTGGAGAACCTCAAGCAGTTCGCCAAGGTCGCCGACGACCCGAAGAAGCGCCGCAAGCTGGTCCGCCGCAAGGCACCCGAGGGCATGGTGCCCTGGAGCGAGTCGACCCAGCAGCGACTCATCAACGCCGACCCCGAGCCGCTGACCAGCCATTTCCGGGTGTCCACCGGCATGCTGCTGAACGTCCTTGCCCGGCCGGGCGACCCGTTCGCGGCGATGAAACACCTGCTCACCGACAACCATGAGCCCCGGGCTCGGCAGCGGCGGCACATCCGTGCGGCGATCGGGATCGCCCGCTCGCTCCTCGCCGCCGGCGTGGTCGAGCGGCTGGCCGTCCCCGAGCCGGACGGGCGCCGCTACCGGCTCACCGTCGACCTGCCGCCGGACTTCGCCCTGAACCAGCCGCTGTCGACGTTCGCGCTGGCCGCGATCGACCTGCTCGACCCGGGGTCGGACACCTACGTCGTCGACGTCGTCTCGGTGATCGAGGCGACCCTGGACGACCCGCGCCAGGTCCTGGCCGCCCAGCTGAACAAGGCCAAGGGCGAGGCGGTCGCTGCGATGAAGGCCGAGGGCATCGAGTACGACGAGCGGATGGAGCTGCTGGAGGAGATCACCTACCCCAGGCCGCTGGCCGAACTGCTGGAGTTCGCGTTCGAGACCTACCGGGCGGGCAACCCCTGGGCGGCCGATGCGGAGCTGTCGCCGAAGTCCGTGGTACGCGACATGTGGGAACGCGCGATGACCTTCCGGGAACTGGTGAACACCTACGGGCTGACCCGCTCGGAGGGCGCGGTGCTGAGGTACCTGTCCGACGCGTTCAAGGCGCTGCGCTCCGGGGTTCCGGCCGACGCCCGCACCGAGGAGGTCACCGACCTCGTCGAGTGGCTCGGGGAGCTGGTGCGCCAGGTGGACTCGTCGCTGCTGGACGAGTGGGAGGAGCTCACCAACCCCACCGGCCCGCTGGACGCCCCGGTCTCGGTGCCGGCCCGGCCGCGACCGCTCACCGGCAACGAGCGGGCGTTCACCGCGATGGTGCGCAACGCGCTGTTCCGCCGCGTCGAGCTCATCGCCCGTCGCCGTTGGTACGACCTGGGTGAGCTGGACGGTGGAGCGGGCTGGGACGCCGACCGCTGGGGCGAGGTGGTGCAGGCCTACTTCGCCGAGCACGGCGAGCTGAACACCGGCGCCGACGCCCGCGGCCCCGCGCTGCTCGTCATCGACAAGCAGCCCGGGCTGTGGCGGGTCCGGCAGATCCTGGACGATCCGGACGGCGACCACGACTGGGGCTTCGACGTCGAGGTGGACCTCGCGGCCTCGGACGAGGAGGGGTCGGTCGTGCTGCGCCTGGTGGACGCCGGCCGCAAGGACTGACCCCCGACCTACCGCGCGGCGGCCCGCCGCACGCTCGGGAGCCGGCCGAAAGTGGCCGGGCGCGGATCCGGCACCGCCGCCCGTTCGACGGGACCGGCGGCCCGCCGGCGCCGAAGCTCGAGGGCCAGGCTCTCCTCGCCGCGGGCCATCGCCCAGCGGTGGTTGGCCGCGAAGACCGGGCGCAGCAGCCAGCTGAGCCGGTGCAGCAGCGGCTTGGCCGCGCTCACCCGCCAGTCGTAGGTGATGACCACCTCGGGCCCGTCCTGCCGGAACGTCCAGCACCCGGCCCCGTCCAGGTCACCGCTGGCCGCGAGGGCGAACCCGGCGTCGGTCATCGTCTCGGTGATCTGCAGCGTCCAGCGCAGCGTGTAGGGCAACCAGCCCTTCGTGGACACCTCGACGGTCCGTCCGACACCGTCCGGGGCGCCGTGCGCACGTGGGACGACGGCCAGGTAGACCGACGGCCACCAGCGTGGGAGCGAGGCAGCGTCGCTGAGGACCGCCCGCACGTCGGCGACGCTGCCGGCCACCCGCCAGACGGTGACGAAGTGGTAGTCGGCTGTCACGGCGTGAGTGTCTCCGCCCGCTGCCCGGGGCGTCCACGGACGACGGTCCTACCGGACCGGCACGGGTCCTGCTCGCGGCCATCCACACGCGGGTCCGGTGTCCACAGTGCCTCGTTGAATTGCGGTTTTGTCGTTCTCGGTTCCTACGCTGGGCCCACTGAACGACCGGTTCCAGCGTCCGGGAGGGGTGCGATGTCGGAGTTGACGTCGGTCCTGGATGCGCCGGCCGCGGTGGACGTGGAGCGGTTGTCCGCCGGTGAGCAGTTGGAGTTCGTGGCCGCGGTGACCGGGCCGGAGGACACCGCCCTGGCCGTGATCATGAACGGTGACCGACCGGCCGGGGACCTGCGCAGCCACGCCGGACGCCAGGGCGGGGCCCTGGTCGCGCCGGCCCGCGGCGCCCTGGACGGCGGCAGTCTGCCCGACGTGCGCGGCGACCGCCCGCACGTGCGGGTGACCATCGACTGGCAGGCGCTGTCCGCCGCCCGCGCCGCCCCGGGCGTGGCGGGCGGGGAGCCGGGCCGGGCCGGGCCGATCACGCCCGAGACCGCCCGCCGGCTGGCCTGCGACAGCTCGGTCGCCCGGGTCATCACCGGCCCCGACGGGCTGCCGCCGGACGTCGGCCGCGCCCAGCGCACCGCCACCACCGCCATCCGCCGCGTGGTCCGAGATCCGGGCACCGCCCGCTGGCACACGTTCCGCCCCGACGGCACCGCATCGAAGCTCGCGGTCGCGACCGGGACGGCCCGCCGACCCACCCACGGATCTGGTCCCTCCCGCAGACCACCTCCCCTGGGACACTGGTCGCGCGAGGGAGCCGGCAGACGCGCCGAGCGCACCGACCACAGGTGCCCCGGACGAGTGATCCAGTACGGGATCCCCCGTGTCGAACATCTCGGGGATGACCGGCGCCCGCCGGTCGACCGGCCCCCGGGCACGCACGTCCCGAGATGACGAGGAAGACATGAGCAGACCGACACGGCGCCCAGCCCCGGCACGCGTGTGCCTCCGGCTGCGCCGGCCGGACGACCTCGTGGAACGCACCCGCTGGCTCTTCTTCGTCTGCGTGCTCGTCGCGCTCGTTCTCACCGACCTCGGTGCGGTTCCGCAGGCAGGGGTGTGGTCGCTGACGTTGCTCGTCGGGTCCTCCGCCGCCCTCGTCGGGTCGTGGGTCCACCGGTACCTGGCCCAGCGCGCGGCACCCCTGCTGGACGTCTCCGACGTGCTGGCCACGGCCCTGTTCGCGCTGGCCTGCCCGCAACCGGCGGTGGCCTACGGGATGACCTTCTCCGCCCTGTGGTTCCGGGCGGTCTACGGGCGCACCAGAGCCGTCGGGGCCTACGCCACCGGCATGAGCCTGGCCATGGTGTCCTCGCTCCTCTGGTGGGACGTGGTCCCGGGGCACGCGACGTCCACCCCGGCGGATCCCGTGCTTGGCGCCCTGCCCGTCATGCTGCTGAACGCCGTCGTCGCCCGGCACCTGGCGCGGGGCCTCTTCGAACGCGAGCAGGCGCAGGCCCGGGATGCCGCGCTCGCCGCCGTCGGCAGTCAGCTCCTGGGCGTCACCGACCGGGACCTGATCCAGCGGTGGGCGTGGCAGGCGGCGGACGCCATCTGCCGGGCGACGCCCGGGCTCCGCGTCGCCGTGTTCAACGCCGACGGCGAGGACGTCGAGGTGGTCGGTCACGCGGGCGCGTTCCTGCACCCTCCCCCGGCCCTGCCCCGCGACCTCCTGCCGTTGGACGGCGTCGCGGGTGAGCCGCGGCCCTTTCCGGCACCGGCCGCGCTGACCGCGGCCGCCGGCCACGCTGCCTGGATGTCGATCCCGGTGCCCGACCGCCCCGGTCGGGTCATGCTGGTCGGCGCGGCGTCGGCCGTCCCGCACGAGGGGCTGGTCGCCATCCGCTCACTGGTCAATCAGGTCGCCCTGGCCATGGGGCTCAGCGACGCGCACCGGGACCTGCAGCAGCGGGCGCACACCGACGCGCTGACCGGCCTGGCCAACCGTGCCGTCTTCTCCACGGCGCTGGCCGACTCGCTGCGCTGCGACGACAGCGCCTGGGTCCTCTTCCTCGATCTGGACGACTTCAAGCTGGTCAACGACGCGCTCGGGCACGTCGCCGGTGACCGCCTCCTCGGGCAGCTCGGTGCGCGTCTGACCGGCGTCCTGCGCCGCCAGGACCTGTGCGCCCGGCTCGGCGGGGACGAGTTCGCCATCCTGCTGCGCGAGGCCGACGAGGACGACGCGCGGGCCCTGGGACGGCGCGTCGTCGAGGTGCTCTCCACTCCCGTCCAGCTCGCGGAGGGAACGGCCCGGATCGGCGCGAGCGTCGGGGCCACCGCCGTCCGGCGGGGTGCGTCGGAGACCGAGATCGTGCAGCAGGCGGACCTCGCGATGTACGCGGCGAAGTCCGCCGGGAAGAACCGGGTCCAGGTCTTCCACCCCGGGCTGCTCCGCTCGGACGAGACCGCACGGCTGGCCGTGGAGCTGCGGGCGGCCGCGGACAACGGCGAGCTGCTGCTCTCCTACCAGCCGATCGTCTCCGTCGCGGACGGGCGGTGCGCGGCCGTGGAGGCGCTGGTCCGCTGGGCCCACCCCACGCGGGGGCTGCTCGCCCCGGACTCGTTCCTGGACGTCGCCGAGCAGACCGGCGCGATCGTCCCGATCGGTGAGTACAGCCTGCGCCAGGCGTGCGCGGACGGGCAGCGCTGGGCGGAGCTCGGCCACCCGGTGCCGGTGCACGTCAACGCCTCGGCGACGCAGCTGGCACACCCGCGCTTCGTCGAGGTGGTCCGCGGGTGCCTGGCCCGGGAGGGCATGGACCCCCAGCTCCTGGTCGTCGAGATCACCGAGTCGACGGTGCTGGACTCACCCGCCGTCCAGGCGACCATCGACGAACTGGTGCGGCTGGGGGTCGGGCTGGCGCTGGACGACTTCGGCACCGGTTACTCCTCGCTCACCACGCTGCGCAGCCTGCCGATCGACACCGTCAAGATCGACAAGTCCTTCATCGCGGGCTCGGCCAGCGAGCCGGCCGACCAGGCGGTCGTGGAGGCGATCGTGCAGATGGCCGGCCGGCTCGGGCTGCACACGGTCGCCGAGGGCGTCGAGACGCACGCGCAGCAGCGGTACCTGGAGGACGTGGGCATCGACGCCGTCCAGGGGTACCTCCACCTGGCCCCGGTGCCTGCCGGGGAGTTCACCGCCTGGCTGTGCGGCTCGCCCGGCAGCCGCTCCGCGGCGGCGCGCGCCACGGTGGCCTGACCGCCCGCACCCGCGACTGCCCATCGGTGCGGCCTCAGCACGTCCGGGTGAGAGCTCCTCCGTGCAACTCCGGCCGGAACATGACGTCGATCACACCACCGCGCTGTGACAGTCTCCCCGCGATGTGGTCGTGAGCGGGTGGGAGATGGTGGCGGTTGCCCTGGCCGGCCTGGCCGCCGGGTCGATCAACGCCGTCATCGGCTCGGGCACCCTGGTCACCTTCCCGGTACTGCTCGCCGTCGGCGTGCCCCCGGTGACCGCGACGATCTCCAACTCCCTGGGCCTGGTCCCCGGCAACCTCACCGGTGCCATCGGCTACCGGCGTGAGCTCCGCGGCCAGCGGCGACTGCTGGTCCGGCTGTTCCCCGCCTCCGTGCTGGGCGCGCTGACCGGCGCCTTCCTGCTGCTGCACCTGCCGGCCACGGCGTTCGAGGCGATCGTGCCGGTGCTGGTCGCCCTCGCCGTCGTCCTGGTCGCCGTCCAGCCCCTGCTCCAGCGGGCCCTGGCCCGCCGGCGTGCCCGGGACGGGGTCGAGGAGCCCGAGCAGCTGCACCTGGGCGGCGCACGGCTGGTCGCCCTGCTCGCCGGCGCGTACGCGACCGGCACCTACGGCGGGTACTTCGCCGCCAGCCAGGGCGTGCTGCAGATCGGCATCTTCGGGCTGCTGCTGCGCGAGTCGCTGCAACGGCTCAACGCGATCAAGAACGTCCTGACCCTCGGCGTCAACGCCGTGGCCGCGCTGACCTACGTCGTGGTGGCCACCGACCGGATCGACTGGGCCGCCGCCGGACTGGTCGCCGGCGGCTCGCTGGTCGGTGGCCACGTGGGGTCCACCGTCGGGCGCCGGCTGCCCTCCCCCGTCCTGAGGACGGCGATCGTGCTGCTGGGACTGATCGCGATCATGGTGCTGGTGACCCGGTGAGCGCCATCGAGTTCCTCCTGCTGGTGCTCGCCGGCATCGGCGCCGGGCTCGTCGGCAGCGTCGCCGGCCTCGCCTCGCTGATCAGCTACCCGGCGCTGCTGGCCACCGGGCTGCCGCCGCTGACCGCCAACGTGACCAACACCGTCGCCCTGGTCCTCAACAGCGTGGGTTCGGTGAGCGCCTCGCGACCGGAGCTCACGGGGCAGCGCAGCCGACTCCGGCGGCTGGGCGCCGCCGGGCTGCTCGGCGGGGCGACCGGGGCGGTCCTCCTGCTGCTCACCCCCTCCTCGGCGTTCGAGAAGCTGGTGCCGTTCCTGATCGCCGGGGCATCGGCCGCCATCCTCGTGCAGCGGTCACCGCGTGAGCTGGCCGCGGAGGGGGCGGCCCACCCCCACCGGGACCACGGCGGCCTGGCGGTGGGCACCTTCGCGGTCTCCATCTACGGCGGCTACTTCGGCGCGGCCGCCGGCGTGCTCATGCTGGCCATGTTCCTGCTGGTCACCGGCGAGGGCGTGCCGCGCAGCAACGCGCTGAAGAACGTGGTGCTCGGGATGGCGAACTCGGTGGCCGCGGTCGGCTACATCTTCCTCGCCCACGTGGCCTGGCTGGCCGCCCTCCCCCTGGCCCTGGGCTTCTTCCTCGGCGGCCGGCTGGGACCCACGGTGGTGCGCCGGGTGCCGCAGACCGCGCTGCGCCGGGTCATCGCCGTCCTCGGGCTGGGGCTGGCCGTCTACCTGGGCATCGGCGCCTTCGGCTGAGCCGCGGACCGGGCCGTCCCCCGTGGGGGACGACCCGGGTCCGGCTCAGCCCCGGGTCGTCACGTAGGCGCTGAGCAGCAGGGAGAAGGCGCTGGCGGTGATCAGCAACCGGGCCGGGGTGAGCCCGTTGAGCAGGCCGGCGATCACGCCGGCGCTGGCCGGCCGTGCCTCCACCACCTGCGTCCCCCGGCGCAGCAGCCGCACCTCGTCGGCCAGCAGCGTGCCGCCGGCCCCGAGCAGTGACAGCCCGAGGACGACGAACACCAGCGACAGCCGCTCGGCGAAGGTCCTGACCGCTGGGGCGAGCAGCAGCACCACGACGATCCCGACGACCAGCCCGACGGTGGCGCCGGCCACCGGCGCCCATGGGCCCATCCTGATCAGCGGGTCCCGGCGGGGCAGCCGCGGGCGCGGCCGGGCGCGGCCGGATGTCGGCGCGGTCGGGTGCCCACCGGGCGCCTCGGTGCCGGCCGG
>JAOPWG010000211.1 GCA_025965775.1 Modestobacter sp.
AACGCGACGTGGATGCGGCAGGTGGGGGAGGGGGACGGGGCGCACCCTGCGGCGGCGGGCTATCAGGTGCTGGCCGACCTGGTGTGGCCGCACTGGCGCGGGTGGCTGAGCACCGCGTGATGTGCAGCGGAGGAGCAGTCCCGGGGCGCCGGCGGCCGGACCGCCCCACCCGACGAGTCAACTCATGTCGGGGCAGTCCCGGGAAGGCGAGCATGTGACAACCGCAACGGCGGTGGGTCCTGGGTGATTGCCTGGGCGCCATTGAAGGGCGTCTGACTGCTTCACGTCGTCCTCCGCGGACGCGAGAGCACCTCCGGCCAGACAGCATTGCGCCGCCAGCAGCTCAGGCTGCGCCTTCTGTGCGCTCGCGCATGCGGAACTGGGCCGCAACGCATCGGCGGACGTGCCGACATCAAACAGAAGAACCCCCGTCGGCCCGAAGACCGTGGGGGTTCAACTCAGTGTCCGAGGGGGGACTTGAACCCCCACGCCCGATAAAGGGCACTAGCACCTCAAGCTAGCGCGTCTGCCATTCCGCCACCCGGACAGGTGGGCCCTCCGAGGAGCGCCGTTGATGAGCATAACCGAGGCTCGCCCGGGCCCGGCACATCCCCCGGTGGCAGGATCGACGGCATGTCCGAGACCACCGCCGCGCCCCTCGCCGGCGCCCAGCAGGAGGTCGCGGAGCTGCTCTCCGACCTCATCCGGATCGACTCCACCAACACCGGTGACACGGCCACCAGCGCGGGGGAGCGGGCCGCCGCGGAGTGGGTCGCCGGGAAGCTGGACGAGGTCGGCATCAGCAGCGTCATCCACGAGTCCGAGCCCGGCCGGGCCAGCCTGGTCGCCCGGATCGAGGGCACCGACCGCGATCGTCCCGCCCTCCTGGTGCACGGCCACCTCGACGTCGTCCCGGCGGACCCGAGCGAGTGGAGCGTGCACCCGTTCAGCGGCGAGGAGCGCGACGGCTACGTCTGGGGCCGCGGCGCGGTCGACATGAAGGACATGGACGCGATGACGCTCGCGGTGGTCCGCGACTGGGCCCGCACCGGGGTCCGGCCCGACCGGGACATCGTGCTGGCCTTCGTCGCCGACGAGGAGGCCGGCGGCCGCAAGGGCGCCCACTTCATGGTCGACGAGCACGCCGACCTGTTCGAGGGCTGCACCGAGGCGATCAGCGAGGTCGGCGGCTTCAGCATCACCGTCCGCGACGACCTGCGGCTCTACCTCGTGCAGACCGCCGAGAAGGGCCTGGCCTGGCTGCGGCTGACCGCCGGCGGCAAGCCCGGCCACGGCTCCTTCGAGCACGACGACAACGCCGTCACCCGGCTCTGCGAGGCCGTGGCGCGGATCGGCGCCACGCGGCTGCCCACCGTGCTCACCCCGCCGATGCGCCAGTTCCTGGACGCGGTGAGCGACGCCTACGGCATCGACATCGACCCCGACCAGCCCGAGGAGGCCCTGGCCAGGCTGGGCAGCATCAGCCGGATGATCGGCGCGGCCCTGCGCAACACGGCCAACCCCACGATGCTCGACGCCGGCTACAAGGCCAACGTCGTCCCCGGCACGGCGAGCGCCACCATCGACGGCCGCTTCCTGTACGGCCAGGAGGAGGCCTTCGAGAAGCAGCTCGACGAGCTCATCGGCGAGGGTGTGCAGCGCGAGTGGCTGGTCCACGACCAGGCAGTGGAGACGACGTTCGACGGCCCGCTGGTCGACCTGATGGTCTCGGCGCTCAAGGCCGAGGACGCCGGCGCCCGGCCGGTCCCGTTCACCATGAGCGGCGGCACCGACGCCAAGAGCTTCGAGACCCTCGGCATGCGCTGCTTCGGTTTCTCCCCGCTGCGGCTGCCCCCTGAGCTGGACTTCGCCTCACTGTTCCACGGCATCGACGAGCGGATCGCCGTGGACTCGCTGCAGTTCGGCATCCGCGTGCTGGACCGGTTCCTGCGCCAGGCCTGACCGCCGCGCGCGCGACGTGATGTGATCCATAGGTGACCGAGCCTGCGAGGTCACCCAGAGACCCAGCACCGTCGGGCGCGCGTCCGACGAGCGTCAGCGAGGAGAGCGCGTGACCGAGACCACCCCCGCCCCCGGATCCCCTGCACCTGGGGACGTCGCCCTCATCACCGGAGGGACCGGCGGCTTCGGCCGCTCCCTCGCCGGCCTGCTCCGCGAGCGCGACGTCACCGTCGTCCTCGCCGACCTCGACAGTGAGCGCGCCCGGCAGACCGCCAGTGACCTGGGCGCGCACTTCGCCGCCCTGGACGTCACCGACCGCGCGGCCAATGCCGCCGTCGTCGCCCGGGTCGAGGCCGAGCACGGCCGGCTGGACGCCGCGTTCCTCAACGCCGGCATCGCCGGGCAGTCCCGGGAGACCCTGGACGTCGACGAGTTCCTCCGCGTCGTGGACGTCGACCTGTTCGGCGTCGTCTACGGCACCGAGGCGGTGCTGCCGGCGCTGCGGCGGGCCGGCGGTGGCTCGATCGTGGTGACCGCGTCGCTGGCCGGGCTCTCACCGATGGCCACCGACCCGGGGTACAGCGTGGCCAAGGGCGGTGCGGTGGCCTTCGTCCGCTCGATGGCGCCCCGGCTGGTGGACGACGGCATCACCATCTCCGCCATCTGCCCCGGCTTCGCCGACACCGCGATCATCGACCCGCTCCGCGAGGAGTTCGAGGCCGCCGGCTTCCCGGTGCTGTCCGCCGGTGAGGTCGCCGAGGCCATGGTGGCCGCCTGGGCCGGGGCAGAGCCCGGCGGCGCGTACGTCGTCCAGCCCGGCGTCGGCGCCGTGCCCTACCGGTTCCGCGGCGTCCCGGCGGCCAAGACCGCCAGCGGCGACACCGCCGCGGTCCCCGAGGCGCTCCGCCCGCCGTCCATGCGCTGACCGGTGCCCCGGCGGGGTGCACCGTGCGCCGCACCCCGCCTCAGCCACGGCCGGAGACCCGGACCGCGAGGATCGCCACGTCGTCCTCCCGCGGGCCGGGCATGTCGGCGAGCAGCAGGTCACACAGGCGCTCCACCGGCTCACCGGAGAGGGCCTCGAGCTCCCGGACCAGCCAGGCGGTGCCCTCGTCGAGGGGGAGGCCCCGGCGCTCCACCAGTCCGTCGGTGTAGAGCACCAGGGTGTCGCCGGGATACAGGGTCACCTCGTGGTCGAACCGGGCCGCGGGGCAGGACACCCCGAGCAGGCGGTCCGCCGGGCGCTCCAGCACCGTGACGGTGCCGTCCGGGGAGGCCAGCACGGGCGGCGGGTGCCCGGCGTTGGACCAGCACAGCCGCGCGCCCCGGTTCCCGGCACCGGCGGACACGGTGGCCACGGCGGCGGTGACCAGCGTGGGGACGCCGAGCCGTTGCAGGCTCTCGTCCAGGCAGGAGAGGACCCCCGCCGGGGAGGCGTCCATCGTGGAGGCGATCCCGCGCAGCACGCCCCGCGCCTGGGCCATGGTCGCCGCGGCCGACACGTCGTGGCCGGCGACGTCCCCGATCACCAGCATCGTCGAGCCGCCGGGGAGGGGGAAGGCGTCGTACCAGTCGCCGCCGACCTGGGCGTGCTGGTCGGCCGGCAGGTAGCGTACGGCCAGCTCCAGCCCAGGCACGGCCGGCGGGTCGGTGAGCAGGCTCCGCTGCAGCGTCGTGGCGAGCTGCACCGCGACGCGGGACGTCGCCGCCTCGGCGCTCAGCCGGGTCAGCAGTTCCTCCCTCCGCTGACGCAGCGCGCACGCCACCACGGCCAGGGCGCCACCGAGGGCCACCCCGAAGAGCCGGATCATCTGGGCCAGGAGCGTGTCCGCCGTGTACTGCTGGTCGTAGATGCCCAGCAGGGCCGCCGCGAGGAGAGCCAGGACCGCGTAGACGGCGGTCGACCGCCGGCGGACGACGGACGCGGCGACCAACGGGGAGATCACCACCAGCCCGAGGACCACCTGCCCCGGTCCGCTGACCAGGTCGAGGAGGGTGAAGAAGCTGAGGACGCCGAGGGGCAGCGCGTGACGCGCGAGCAACAGTCGGCCCACCGGTCTCCTCTCGTCGGAGTCGCGTGGCGACAGTCGCTACGCACCGTGGTCATCCTGTGACAGTGGGAGCCTAACCGGGCGAACGCGGCCCGGGTTGCTGCGACCCGGGCCCCGGGTGATCCCGGTCACCGGCGTTCTGGCAGGGTCGCGGCCATGCGTGCATGGCGAGTCCACTCCCTCGGCGACCCGGCGGAGGTCATGTCCCTCGACGAGGTCGACCAGCCGACCCCCGGGAACGGCCAGGTCCTGGTGAAGGTGCTCGCCGCCGGCCTGAACTTCCCCGACGTGCTGATGGCCCAGGGGCAGTACCAGGAGCGCCCGCCGCTGCCGTTCACCCCCGGCCTCGAACTGTGCGGGGAGGTCGTGGGCACGGGGCAGCGGGTGCTCGGCTCGCCCGCCGGCGGCCCCGGCGCGTTCGCCGAGTACGCCCTGATGGACGCCGCCGCCGCCTGGCCGGTGCCCGAGGGCATGTCCGACGAGCAGGCCGCCTCGCTGTACCTGACGTACCAGACCGGCTACGTGGGCCTGCACCGTCGCGCCCACCTGCAGGCGGGGGAGTGGCTGCTGGTGCACGCCGGCGCCGGGGGCGTGGGGACGGCGGCCATCCAGCTGGGCAAGGCGGCCGGCGCGAAGGTGATCGCCACCGCCGGGGGCCCGCGCAAGACCGCCGTCTGCACCGAGCTGGGCGCCGACCACGTCATCGACTACACGGCCGAGGACTTCGTCCCGATCGTCAAGGAGATCACCGGCGGCCACGGCGCCGACGTGATCTACGACCCGGTGGGCGGCGACGTCTTCGACGCCTCCCGCAAGTGCATCGCCTTCGAGGGGCGGCTGGTCGTCGTCGGCTTCACCAGCGGCCGCATCCCCGCGGCCCCGGCCAACCACGTGCTGGTGAAGAACTACAGCGTGGTGGGCCTGCACTGGGGG
>JAOPWG010000252.1 GCA_025965775.1 Modestobacter sp.
GCGCGATCACCCAGGGCATCGGGGGCGCGCTGTACGAGGAGTTCATCTACGGGGACGACGGGCAGCCGCTCACCACCACGTACATGGACTACCTCATCCCGACCTCGACCGACGTTCCGCCGATCGAAGTGCTCAGCCTCTGCTCGCCGTCGCCGTTCAGCGTCGGCGGCATCAAGGGCATGGGTGAGGGCGGCCAGATCGCGGCGCCGGCGGCGGTCGCCAACGCGGTTGCCGACGCACTCGCCCCGTTCAAGGTCCGGATCGAGCAGCTTCCGCTGGGTCCGGACTACGTGCTGCGCCTCATCGGCGCGATCGGCTCCGACAAGTCCTGAGCCGCTCCACCCCCGCAGCGGTCACGGACGGACCCGTCACCAGCCGGATCCGTCCGTGACCGCTGCCCCCCGAGGGAGGCACCGTCCATGCAGTTCGAGAACGCCGTCACCGTCGCGGCGCCCGTGGGACCCCGCGCCGAGGATCGGCTCGCCGGCGACCCCGCCGCACCGGCCCGCCCCGTGGCGGGCGGACCCACAGATTCCGCTGCCGCCCTGACCGCTGCGCTGGGGACGACCGGCTACCTGGCCGGTGAACAGGTGGCGCGGGCGGCATTCCTGGCGGTCCGGATGGGTCGGCCGCTGTTCTGCGAGGGCGAGCCGGGCACGGGGAAGACCGCCCTCGCGCAGGCCCTGGCCCAGGTGCTGGACGCAGAGCTGATCCGGTTGCAGTGCCACGACGGGATCGATGCGTCGCAGGCGCTCTACGACTGGGACTTCCCACGCCAACTGCTGCACCTGCGGTCGCTGGAGGCCGCGGCCGGGTCGGGCCAGGACCGACTGGACGCCGGCATGGTGGAGGCATCGCTCTACGACCGCCGGTTCCTGCTGGCGCGGCCGATCCTGCGGGCGTTGCAGACCACGCCCAGCGTCCTGCTGATCGACGAGGTCGACCGGGCCGACGACGAGTTCGAGGCGTTCCTGCTGGAGGTGCTCAGCGAGAACGCAGTCACCATCCCGGAGCTGGGCGAGGTCCGGGCGGCCACCCCACCGCTTGTGGTGCTGACCTCCAACCGCACCCGTGAGGTGCACGACGCGCTCAAGCGGCGCTGCCTCTACCTGTGGCTCGACCACCCCGATGTCACCCGCGAGGTCGAAATCCTGCGGAGCCGCCTTCCCGGGCTGCCGGAGAGGCTGGCCGAGCAGGTGGCAGCCGCGGTGCACGAGTTGCGCGACATGAGCCTCATCAAGCCGCCGGGAGTGGCCGAGTCCCTGGACTGGGCACGGGCACTGCTACTGATCGAAGCGACCCGACTGGACCTCGACAGCGCCGCGGCCACGCTCGGCGCGGTGCTCAAGTACCGCGAGGACGCCGAGCGGGCCCTCCAGACGATGCGGTCCTTCCTCCCGTGAGCACCCCACCGGCGGTGGCGCCGTCGGCGGTCCACCAGCCCCGGACCAACCCGGCACCGACCGGTCCGGCCCCCGGCGGGCGCACCGCCGACGGCGCGGTCGGCGTGCTCGTGGGCTTCACGGCGGTGCTGCGGCACGCGGGGCTGTCCGTGACGACCGAACGGGTGACGGCGTTCCTCCGTGCGATCGAGCAGTTCGACGTCACCGACCGCGCGGACACGTACTGGGCCGGCCGGCTCACCCTCTGCGCCGACCCCGACGACCTGCCCCGCTACGACCTGGCGTTCGCCACCTGGTTCGACCCGACCGTCACCACCCGGACGGCCCCGCCGGACCCCGAGCGCCCCCTGCCGTCGCGGATGGCCGCGCTGACCTCCGCGCCGGACTCCCCGGGCGACACGGGCACCGAGCCCGCACCGGAGGTCGCGGTCGCCGCCTCCGGTGCGGAGCTGCTGCGCCACCAGGACCTCGGTGAGCTGACCGCCGCCGAGCGTGAGCACCTACGCCGGATGCTCGCGCTGCTGCACCCCGAGCCGCCGACCCGCCGCTCCCGCCGACGCCGCGCCGCGCGCCGCGGCGTCCCCGACCCCGCCCGGACCCTGCGCGCAGCGCTGCACACCCACGGTGAACTGGGCACCCTGCGCCACCGGGACCGCTCGGTCCGGCCCCGCAAGGTCGTCCTGCTGATCGACGTCTCCGGCTCGATGGAGCCCTACGCCGGCGCGCTGCTGCGCTTCGCCCACATCGTCACCCGGGCCGCACCGACCTCCACCGAGGTGTTCACGCTGGGTACCCGGCTCACCCGCATCACCCGGGAACTACGCCTGCGCGACCCCGAGGAGGCACTGCGCGGCGCCGCCGGCGCGATCCCGGACTGGTCCGGCGGCACTCGCCTGGGAGAAGCGCTGCGCGCCTTCCTCGAACGCTGGGGCCGGCGCGGCGCTGCCCGCCGCGCCGTCGTGGTCGTGTTCTCCGACGGGTGGGAACGCGACGACGCCGTCCTGCTCGGCGAGCAGGTCGCCCTGCTGTCCCGCTTGACCCACCGTCTGGTCTGGGTCAACCCGCACGCCGGCAAGGCCGGCTACAGCCCGATCCAGGGCGGCATCGCCGCCGTCCTGCCGCACCTCGACGATCTGCTCGCCGGCCACAGCCTGGCGACCCTGGAGAGCCTGCTCAAGGTGGTACGCGATGCGTGACGTGTTGGATCCCCTGACCGTGTGGTGGCGCACGGGCGAACCGGCCGCACTGGCCACCGTGGTCGCCACCTTCAGTTCCGCCCCGCGCCCATCCGGGGCGTCCATGCTCGTCGGCCCGGCCGGTGAGGCCGTCGGCAGCGTGTCCGGCGGCTGCGTCGAGGGGGCGGTCTACGAGCTGGGCCAGCAGGTCCTCGCCGACGGACGCCCGGTCCTGCAACGCTACGGCGTCTCCGACGACGACGCCTTCGCCGTCGGCCTGACCTGCGGCGGCATCATCGACATCTTCGTCGAGAAGGTCGATCCGGCCACCTTCGCCGGTCTCGACGTCCTCGCCGCATCGATCCGGGCAGGCTCGCCAGTCGCCGTAGCGACCGTCGTCTCCGGGCCGGACCGGCACCTGGGCAGCCGGCTCGTCGTCCGCCCCGGCGGAACCGACGGGACCACCGGCTCGGCCCGGCTGGACGACGTGATCAGCGCCGACACCCTGGGACTGCTCGACGCCGGCCGCAACGGGATGCTGCACTACGGGGTCGACGGCCAGCGCCGCGGGGAGGGGCTGGGCGTCTTCGTCGAGTCCTTCGCACCACCACCGCGCATGATCGTCTTCGGGGCCATCGACTTCGCCGCCGCCGCCGCCCGGATCGGCGCCTTCCTCGGCTACCGCGTCACCGTCTGCGACGCCCGCCCGGTCTTCGCCACCGCCGCCCGCTTCCCCGGGGCCGACGAGGTGGTCGTCGAGTGGCCGCACCGCTATCTCGCCGCCGAGGCTGCCGCCGGCCACCTCGACGCCCGCACCGTCCTGTGCGTGCTGACCCACGACCCCAAGTTCGACGTCCCGCTCCTGGAGGTCGCCCTGCGGCTGCCCGAGGTCGGCTACATCGGCGCCATGGGCTCCCGCCGTACCCACCACGACCGCCTCGCCCGCCTCCGGGACGCCGGCCTCGCCGAACACGAGATCGCGCGGATGTCCTCCCCCATCGGTCTGGATCTGGGGGCGCGCACCCCGGAGGAGACCGCCGTGTCCATTGCCGCGGAGATCGTCCTGCACAACTGCGGGGGCACCGCCCGGCGGCTCTCCGACCGGGACGGCGCGATCCACGACCGGGACGGTGAGGCGCTGAGAACGAGCGTCTGAGGACCTGCCCGCCCTCGCCGTCCTGACGGCGCACCCGCCACCGCACCAGTGTCCTCGTCCGGCCGCCAGGAATGACCGGCCGGTCGACGACCCACCGCACTGCACAACGCCGTTCAAGTCACCGCGGGAGATCCGGCCGCATCCCCTCACGGGGCAGCCCGGAGCCGTAGGAGCAACTCCTCCCCAGGAATCTCTCAGGCAACCGCACCGCCGTGACGAGGCAACTCTGGAAAGCGCTCCTGCATCCAGCCGGACGCACCGAAGGGGCAAGCGGGTCAACCCCGCGAATCTCTCAGGTCCAACGACAGAGCAGGGGAGACCGCCGACCAGGCGCATCCTCGCGCCCTGACATCCGGAGCTTCCGTTGCCGACAGAATTTCCCCCCACCTTCCCCCCGCTCCCGTTTGCACACCGCCACATCGGCATCGACGACACGGCCGTGGCCACCATGCTGGACACAGTCGGGTACCCCGATCTCGAGCGGCTGGTCGACGCCGCCGTGCCGGCCGCCATCCGCACCGCCCGGCCGCTGGCTCTCCC
>JAOPWG010000282.1 GCA_025965775.1 Modestobacter sp.
ACGGCGACGCGCTGTTCTTCGGCCACGGCTTCAACATCCGCTTCGGCTACATCAAGCCCCCGGCCGGCGTGGACGTCGCCATGGTCGCCCCCAAGGGCCCCGGCCACCTGGTGCGGCGCGAGTTCAGCGACGGCAAGGGCGTGCCCTGCCTGATCGCCGTGGAGCAGGACGCCAGCGGTGCGGCCCAGCCGCTCGCGCTGTCCTATGCCAAGGCCATCGGCGGGACCCGGGCCGGGGTCATCAAGACCACGTTCGCCGAGGAGACCGAGACCGACCTGTTCGGTGAGCAGGCCGTGCTCTGCGGCGGCATGTCGGCCCTGGTGACCGCCGGCTTCGAGACCCTCACCGAGGCCGGCTACCAGCCGGAGATCGCCTACTTCGAGTGCCTGCACGAGCTGAAGCTCATCGTCGACCTGATGTACGAGGGCGGGATCGCCAAGCAGCGCTGGTCGGTGTCGGACACCGCCGAGTACGGCGATTACACCTCCGGCCCGAAGGTGATCGACGAGCGCGTCAAGGCGACGATGAAGGACGTGCTCACTGCGATCCAGGACGGTTCCTGGGCGGCCGGCTTCATCGCCGACCAGGACGCAGGTGCGCCGGACTTCACGGCCAAGCGGGCCGCCGCCGAGGCGCACCCGATCGAGGAGACCGGCCGCCAGCTGCGCGGGCTGATGAGCTGGGTGTCGGCGTCGGACGACTACACCGGCAGCGCCGCGCGGAACTGAGTGGGGAGACGGTCCCCACGCCCCACCGGGACGGCCCCCGTCGCGCAGCTGCGCGGCGGGGGCCGTCCCGGTGTCGGGGGCGGGCGGCAGAGCTCAGTGGCCCCGGCGGGCGCGGGTGGCGGCGAAGAACTGCGTGGCCGGCGACAGACACAGCAGGACGACCGACGCGACCGAGGCGGCGAACAGCAGCACGGCGAACACGATGCCGCCGCCGTCCCCGTCGCCGAGGCTGCCGACCAGCATCACGCCCGTGGCCAGGACGGCGATCGAGCCACCGACGATCAGCAGCACCCGGCTGCGACCGGTCAGCGCCCACGCCGCCCCCCAGATCATCAGCACCGTCCAGGCGACGGCGAGCAGGCCGAGCAGGAGCAGCGCGCCCGCGACCGCGCCGGTGACCGTGCCGAAGCCCGGGATCGTGTTGTCCAGGCTGCTGGCCCCGCCGGCCGCCGCGGCACCGCCGATGATCAGGAACAGGCTGACGACGACGCCGAGGGCGCCGAGCACGAAGCCGAGCACCGCGGCGGTGATGACCGCCCCGGGGCGGGCGGGCGCCGGCGTCTGCCCGTAGGAGCCGTAGGAGCCGTAGGAGCCGTAGCCGGGCTGGCCGTAGGCCTGGGTGTGCCCGTAGCCGGGCTGGCCGTAGGGCTGCGGCTGCCCGTAGCCGGAGGGCTGCCCGTAGCCCGGCTGGCCGTACTGGGGCTGGCCGTAGGGCTGAGCCTGGCCGTAGGGGGTCTGGCCGTAGGGCTGGGTCTGGCCGTACGGGGTCGGGTCGGGCTGGCCGTAGGCCGACGAGCCGTACGGCTGCCCGTACTGCCCCCCGGAGGCGTCCCCGGACCCGGCACCCTGCTGGTACGGCGGGGTCTCGGGCCGGTTCCGGGCGTCGTCCTGCTCGTTGCTCATGATCTCCTCCGGATGGCGCCGGCGGCACCGGCGCTGCCCGGCCAGGATGGCGGGGGCGACCCGACCGGAGCAAGCGCGGACGGGTGCAGGTGTGTCGTCCCCGACCGGCCTCCTAGGCTGTGAACCCGTGACCACGCCCGCACCCGTCGTCCTGATCGCCGAAGAGCTCGCACCCAGTGTCCTGGAGGTGCTGGGGGAGGACGTCGAGATCCGGCACGTCGACGGGGCCGACCGTGCCGCCCTGTTGCCGGCGCTGGCCGATGCCTCCGCCGTGCTGATCCGCTCCGCCACCCAGATCGACGCCGAGGCGCTGGCCGCGGCACCCCAGCTGAAGGTCGTCGCCCGGGCCGGCATCGGGCTGGACAACGTCGACGTCGCCGCCGCCACCGAGCGCGGGGTGCTGGTCGTCAACGCCCCCACCTCCAACATCGTCAGCGCTGCCGAGCACGCGGTCGCACTGCTGCTCGCCGCGGCCCGGCACATCCCGGCCGCCGACGCCTCGCTGCGCGAGGGCACCTGGAAGCGGTCGAAGTTCACCGGCGTCGAGGTCACCGAGAAGACCGTCGGTGTGGTCGGGCTGGGGCGGATCGGCGTCCTGGTCGCCCAGCGGCTGGCCGCCTTCGGCGTCACGCTGATCGCCTACGACCCCTACATCCAGCCGGGCCGGGCCGCCCAGCTCGGCGTCCGGCTGGTGTCCCTGGACGAGCTGCTGCGCGAGTCGGACTTCATCACCATCCACCTCCCCAAGACCCCGGAGACGCTGGGGCTCATCGGGGCGGCCCAGCTGGCCGCCACCAAGCCCGGGGTCATCATCGTCAACGCCGCCCGGGGCGGGCTGGTCGACGAGGCGGCGCTGGCCGACGCGCTGCGCTCGGGTCAGGTGGGCGCGGCCGGCATCGACGTCTACGCCAGCGAGCCGTGCACCGACAGCCCGCTCTTCGAGCTGCCCAACGTCGTGGTGACCCCGCACCTGGGCGCCTCGACCACCGAGGCCCAGGACAAGGCGGGCACCGCCGTGGCGCGCAGCGTCCGGCTCGCCCTGCAGGGCGACTTCGTCCCGGACGCGGTCAACGTCCAGGCCGGTGGTGTGGTCGCCGAGGACGTGCGCCCGGGGCTCCCGCTGGCGGAGAAGCTGGGCCGGGTGTTCACCGCCGTCGCCGGGGGGCTGGCCCAGTCGGTCACCGTCGACGTGCGCGGCAAGATCGCCGAGTTCGACGTCTCCGTCGTCCAGCTGGCGGTGCTGCGTGGCGTCTTCGCCGACGTGGTCGAGGAGCCGGTCACCTACGTCAACGCCCCCCTGCTGGCCGGCCAGCGTGGCCTGGAGGTGGCGCTGACCAGCGACCTGGAGAGCCCCGACTACCGCAACCTCATCACCGTCCGCGGCGCGATGGCCGACGGGGCCGCCGTCACCGTGTCCGGCACGCTCTACGGCAAGAACCAGGTGCCGAAGCTCACCGAGGTGGGCGGCTTCGACCTCGACCTGGAGGCGGCCGGCTACCTGCTGTTCTTCGTCTACGCCGACCGGCCCGGCGTCGTGGGTACCGTCGGGGCAGCGCTGGGGGAGGCCGGGGTGAACATCGCCGGTGCCCAGGTGAGCCGGACCACCCAGGGCGGCGACGCGCTGATGGCGGTCACCGTGGACAGCCCGGTCAGCAGTGAGCTGCTGGCCGACATCGCCGGGCGGATCGGGGCGCGGCAGGCCCGGGCTGCGGACCTGAACCCGCTCTGACCCCCTGCTGACCGGCCGTCCGCTACGCGGCGGCCACCGCAGCACCGAGGCCGCGTCGTCCACGGACGGCGCGGCCTCGGTGCGTTCCACGGGTCGACCGTGCCCACCCGTCTCGGGGCCGGCGGACCTGTCCCGGACAACCGGATGCCAGTTCCCGGTGCCCGGCAGCCCTTGAGCTTTCGTGCACTGTGGCATTCGGCCCACTGCGGGTCCGCATCCGACGCCGTTGCTGCGCGTCCACACGGCACCCGCCGGGCGTTCGGACACGGACGCGGAGTCCGTGGGCCCATGTGCGCCGGATCACGTCGGGGGGTGCTCCGAACGGCCTATTGGCCGTCGGCGACAGCAATGACCACCGTTGAGGGCTCGCGGCCGGCGCCCAGGTGCGTCCATGGCTCCCGGCTCCGGTGCTCCGCTCCGGGGACCGGGGGGCGATCCGAGGAGTCCGCTGACAGGGGTGCACGTGGGTCCGAGA
>JAOPWG010000284.1 GCA_025965775.1 Modestobacter sp.
CCGCGACGACGGGCGGCTCCGTGCCGGCGCCGGCAGCCGCCGGTACCGGCAGCGACCTGCCCGCCGGGACAGGCGGCTCGGGCCCGGCACCCGGCGGGGTCCCGGGCAGCTCCACCACCGACCCGGCGACCGACCTCACCACCGCCCCGGTACCCGACCAGGACCCGGCGCCCGCCACAGGAGTGGACGACGCAGGCCCGGTGCAGGGCCCGGCTCCGGCCGCACCGCTGGCCCCGACGGCCGCGCCCGCCGCCGCCGCACCTGTCCGGCAGGCTCCGGTGGCCGCCCAGCTGGCCCCGCAGCTCGCCGTCCTGCGCACCGCCCCCGACGGCAGCCAGACGATGACGCTGGTCATCACCCCGGAGTCGCTCGGGCCGGTGTCGATCCAGGTCACGGTCACCGACGGCACGCTCGAGCTGACCCTGCAGGGCGCCCACGCCCACGGTCGGCACCCCCTGACCGCGGCACTGCCCGACCAGCGCCGGGACCAGGAGAGCGCCCGGCTCACGTTCTCCCGGCTGGAGGTCGACGCCCGCACCGGCGCGGACACCGGGGCGGGCGACCGGACCGCGCAGCAGCAGCTCGCGGACATGCTGGGCAACAGCGGCCGGCAGGACCGGGCCACCCCGCCCGACTCCCGGTCACGGCCCTGGGCCCCGCCCGGCACCCACCTCGGTGAGGGCGGCCCCGTCCTCACCTCCTCCTCGTCTGCGTCACCCGGCGTGGACGTCCGAGTCTGAGACGGAGACGAGCCACGAGATGACCAGCCCGATCGCCGGCAGCACCGCCGCCCAGGCCACCAGCAGCGCGACCAGCGGCGCGACCAGCACGGTGCAACGGTCCGGCCAGATGGACAAGGACACCTTCCTCAAGCTGCTGGTCGCCCAGATGAAGTACCAGGACCCCAGCAACCCGGCCAGCAGCAGTGAGCTGATGGCGCAGACCGCCACGTTCAGCCAGGTGGAGCAGCTCCAGCAGATCGCCACCCAGAACACCGCGATGCTGGCCCTGCAGCGGGCCACCAGTGCCGGCACGCTCGTCGGCCACTCGGTGTCCTACACCGCCGAGGACGGGACGACGCAGACCGGCAAGGTCAGCTCCGTGGTGATCGCGACCGACACCAGCGAGGCCCGGGCCACGATCGGCGGCGTCGCCGTACCGATGGGCCGCATCACCGAGGTCTCCGCCGACGGCTGACCCGCCCCCTCACCTGATCCCCCGGTCGAACCCCACCCCGCGAGGAGCTCCTCCCCATGCTGCGTTCCATGTACTCCGCCATCGCCGGCCTGCGCGCCCACCAGACCAAGCTGGACGTGACCGGCAACAACATCTCCAACGTCAACACCGTCGGCTTCAAGGGCAGCCAGACCGTCTTCGAGGACACCCTGTCCCAGGTGCTGCGCAACGGCTCGGCACCGACCCAGGACACGGCGGGCACCAACCCGGCCCAGGTCGGTCTCGGCGTGAAGCTCGCCGGCATCACCACCAACTTCAGCCAGGGCGCCGCCCAGAACACCGGCCGCTCCACGGACTTCATGATCAACGGGGACGGTTTCTTCGTCACCCAGAACGGCAGCCAGCAGCTCTACACCCGCGCCGGCTCGTTCGACTTCGACGGCTCCGGCAAGCTGGTCACCCCCGACGGCGGCATCCTCCAGGGCTGGACGGCGGTGAACGGAGTCGTCAACACCAACGGCCCCATCGGCCCGCTCTCGGTGCCCTACGGGGAGAGCCTGGCACCGGTCGCCACCACCAGCGGCAAGGTCGGGGGCAACCTCGACAGCGAGGCGAAGGTCACCACCCCGCCGACGGCGATCCAGACCCAGATCGAGATGTACGACCCCCAGGGCAACAGCCAGGCCATCAACTACACGTACACCCGCACCGCCACCGGCTGGGACATGCAGGTGTCCGATTCCACCGGTCCCCTGGTCCTGGACGACGGTTCCGGTGTCCCGACGACCACCAAGAAGCTCACCTTCGACGCGGCCGGCAACCTGACCCCGCCCACGGACGCCACACTCAAGTTCGCTCCCCGCAACGCGTCCTGGCCGGCGCCCGTGACGCTCGACATGAGCAAGCTGACCCAGTACGGCGGCAAGACCACCGTGACCGCGACCGAGCAGGACGGCTCCGCGATGGGCACCCTGCAGTCGTTCGCGCTGAGCAACGACGGCACCATCACCGGCGTCTACTCCAACGGTCTGCGGCAGTCGATCGGCCAGCTGGCCCTGGCCACCTTCAGCAACCCCGGCGGCCTGGCCAAGGCCGGTAACAGCTCCTACAGCACCGGGGACAACTCCGGTGTCGCCCTGATCGGAGTGGCCGGCACGGGTGGGCGTGGCTCGCTGTCCGCCGGTGCGCTGGAGATGTCGAACGTCGACCTGGCCGAGGAGTTCACCAACCTGATCGTGGCCCAGCGCGGTTTCCAGGCCAACAGCCGCGTGATCACCACCTCCGACCAGGTACTGCAGGAACTGGTCAACCTCAAGCAGTGATCCGCAACGCATGACAGGCCGGCCCGGTCACCCCCGAGGGGGTGACCGGGCCGTTCAGCTCAAGCCGCCTCCGCCGGAGGCCGATGAAGCAGACGTGGGACCGAGTCCTGCCCCGGACCCCGTTCCCTGACCCCACCCCGGAGGACCCCGCCGTGATCCGAGTGACGCGCCTGAACGGGGAGCACTTCGCGCTCAACCCGGACCTGATCGAGCGGGTGGAGGGCCACCCCGACACCGTCGTCACCCTGGTCGGTGACACGAAGTACGTCGTCGCCGAGAGCGTGGACGCCGTCCTCCGCGAGATCCGCGACTACCGCGCCAGCGTGCAGGCGGTCGCCTTCCAGATGGACCGCGGCAACTACCGCCCCGCGTCCCCCGCCCCGGACGAGGACGACGACTCCTCCTCCGTGGTGCCCTTCCCCACCCGCGAGGAGCGCTGACCCATGGACCCGGCCACCCTGATCGGCTTCGGCCTGGCGATCGTCGCCCTCCTGGTCACGATGATCATGGAGGGCTCGTCCCCCATGGCCATCATCCTGATCCCGCCGCTGATCCTCGTCTTCGGCGGTACCTTCGGCGCCGCGATCGCCGGCTCCACCATGAACGACGTCAAGAAGATCGGCAGCTGGTTCAAGATGGCCGTGCTGCCGCCGGCGATCCCCGCGGTCACCGAGCGCATCGCCACCCTGGTGAAGCTGGCGGAGAAGGCCCGCAAGGAGGGGTTGCTGGCCCTGGAGGCCGAGGTCAAGAACATCGACGACCCGTTCCTCAAGCGTGGTCTGCAGATGAG
>JAOPWG010000295.1 GCA_025965775.1 Modestobacter sp.
AGTCGGAGTTCGCCAGGTCCTGCTGGAAGTTGGTTGCGCCACCACGGCCGAACGAGGTCCCCAGACCGGGGACCGTGGAGGAGTGCTATATGCGGGCCTGGTTCTCGATCTGGATCGCGCCCATGGCCGAGTAGAGCTTCTTCATGAGGTAGTTCTCCTCGTTGTCGAGGGTCGCCCCTCCGAGGCTCGCTATCCCCATGGTGCGGTTGACGCGCTCACCGTTGTCCTCGTCCTGCCAGCCGTTGCGGCGGGCCGCCAGGACGCGGTCGGTGATCATCTCCATCGCCGTGTCGAGGTCGAGGTCCTCCCACTCCGTCCCGTGCGGACGGCGGTACTTGACCGTGGTGACCCGGGTGGGGCTGGTGACCAGCTGCTTGCTCGCGCTGCCCTTGGGGCACAGCCGGCCGCGGCTGATCGGCGAGTCGGGGTCGCCCTCGATCTGCACGATCTGCTCGTCCTTGACGAACACCCGCTGGCCGCAGCCCACGGCGCAGTAGGGGCAGACCGACGTCACGACCCGGTCGGCGGTCGCCGTGCGGCTGACCACGGACTCGGTCGCCTTGCTGCGGGCGGCGGCGCCCCGCCCCAGCGGGTCGGAGCCAGTGAGCTGCCGGAACACCGGCCACGCGTCGAGCCACGTCTTCACGATCAGCAGCTTGCCACCCGGGCGGGCCGCCCGCGCGTCCGCGTCGCCGCGTGGGTCGTCGACGAACCGGTGGTTCTCCAGGCCCCGGGGGCTGGTGCAGCTGAGTAGCGTTGTCTCCGACGACCCAGGAGGCACCCCATCGCCAACGAGGCTGGTACCTGCACGCACGGCCATCTCGGTTGCCCCTGCGGCGGCGACGAGGCGGTACACGAGGAGCGTTCCCGGGAGATCGGCGACGCCCCCCAGGCGGGCGAGCTGGTCGACTGCCCGGAGTGCGGTGAGCCCAGCAGCCCGCTGCGCATCGTCACCTGGGGCCACTGCCGGGCCTGCCGGACCGCCGACTCCCGATCGAAGCGCCCGCTCCGCTGGTGACCTGAGTCCTCTTCCCGGAGCCGGGTACCCCCTCCCCTTCGGGTGACGGCCCCCACCCTGAGGTCCAGCCGGAGCGAGATCGTCCCGACAAGACACCTGTGAGCATCGGAATCCTCGCCGCACAGGCGCAAGGCGAGGGCCGCGACGCGGAGGAACCCCCGCCGTCCGCCGTCCGCCGTCCCCTGGCCGTGGCCGTGCTCGCGGCCACGCTCACGACCTCGGCCGGCCTGATCCCCGGACGTCCCGGCGTGGACATCGCCGTGGCCCTCGACTTCGTGGCCATCGCCACGGTGCTCGTCATGGTGCTGCGCCGGGCGTCGGCGAGCGCGCACCCGGCCGGCTGGCGCTGGTACGGCGCGTCGGTGGGTGTCGGCGCCGGTGGGGCGGCCCTCGCGGCCGTCGCCATGCCCTGGGATCAGACCGCGCTGGGCAGCATCCCCGGCCAGCTCCTGGTCGTCGGCGCGATCCTGGGGATGCTCGACCGTGCGTCGCTGCGGGCGGCCCGGGCCCGGGTGATCACACTGCTCACCCTCTTCGTCGTCGCCGACATGCTGATCGTGCACTCGATCTACTGGATCACCATCGGCGGCCGCGGGGTCCTCTCGCTGTCCGAGACCATCGCCCTGTTCGCCCTGCTCGGCAGCATCGCCCTCGGCACCGGCCTCTCGATGGTGGTCATCGCGATCAGCGGGACGCACCAGCGTCACGTGGGTTGGCTGCTGTTCGGCGGCCAGGTCGCCACCGCGCTGGCCTCCGCCTTCTCCTCGGTCGCGGTGGGCCCGGGCCTCGTGCAGGACCTCGCCTGCGGGTTCAGCGTCCTCGGCCTGGCCCTGCTCCCGATCGCCTGCCGGCTCGACCGGCCCTGCCCCCCCGGCCGGCAGGCTGCCGAGGCCCCGTCCGGATCCATCATCGGCGCCATGCTGCCGCACATCACCGGCCTGGTCGGAGGCTCCCTGCTGCTGCTCAGCGTCCCGCTGACCGGTCGGCTCACCCTGTTCGGGATGTCGCTGGGCATCGCCGGGCTCGGCGCGCTGCTGGCCTGCCAGACGGTGTCCTGGCGCACCCAGCAGCAGCTGACCGCCGAGCTGCTGCGCAGCGAGGCCTACTTCCGCACGCTGGTGCGCGGGAGCGCCGACCCGATCGTCATCCTCGACGAGGAGCTGCGGGTCCGCTGGGTCTCCCCGGCCATCACCGAGCTGCTGGGCCTGGACCCGGTGAGCACCGTCGGCCGGCCCCTCGTCGACGCCGTCCACCCCGACGACGCCGCCGCGCTGCTGGCCGCGCTGGCCTCCACGGAGACCGCCGCCGACGCCGACGGCAAGACCTGCACCGCCCGGATCCGTCACGTCGACCGCCGCTACCGGCTCATCCAGGCACGCATCCGCGACCTGCGCAGTGAGGCCGACGTCGGCGCGCTCGTCCTCTACTGCCGTGACGTCACGCCGTCGCGGCCCCAGCCGGCCGCCGAGTCCGACCTCAGCGCGTTCAGCACCATCGACCCCGGCAGCGGACTGCCCAACCGCTCCGCCCTGATCCACCGGTTGGCCGCCGTACTGCGCGACCCGGCCGGGTCCCCCACCTCCCTGGTGGTGCTCGGCGTCGACGGGCTACCCGAGGGCGACGCCGGGGAGGTGCTGCGCGAGCTCACCAGCCGTGTCTCCCGGGTGCTGCGCGGCGACGACTGGCTGGCCCGGGCCGCGGTCCGCGAGTTCGCCGTCCTGGTCCACGGCAGCATCGCCGAGGCCGAGGTGGTCGCCACCCGGCTGGTCGCCGCCGTCGAACCGTTCCCCA
Source organism: Modestobacter sp. (assembly GCA_025965775.1). Classification (GTDB taxonomy): domain Bacteria; phylum Actinomycetota; class Actinomycetes; order Mycobacteriales; family Geodermatophilaceae; genus Modestobacter. Next base: position 2,810 of record JAOPWG010000295.1, read on the forward strand.
CCGGGTCCGGCACCATCCGGCTCACCGCCGCCGCCGGGGTCAGCCCGCTCGGCCCCGACGTGGATGCCGGCGAGGCCCTGCGCCGGGGCGACCTCGCGCTGCGCAGCGCCCGCGCCGCGGGCCCGGGCCGGGTGCGCCGCCACTCCGACGCGCTGCGGATCACCCAGGACCGCGAGGAGGCGCTGCGCGCCGAC
>JAOPWG010000322.1 GCA_025965775.1 Modestobacter sp.
GCCCCACGCCTAGACCCCTGTCCTCGGCTGTGACACCGCGACTAAGCCGGATCGACCCAGTAGTCCTCTGGCACAGACACCGGCCAGCCCATACTCTCCACCTCATCCGGCGAAGCGTCGGGAGGGATGTCGTTCTCTGGGGGAGGTACTGGCACACCTGCCCAAGGGGGATCATTTTCGGAGGTAGGTGGCTGAGGGGCGGCTGGCGGTTCGGGCGCCTCGTCGATCATGTGACTAAACTCGTTCGCGTCCCATCCCCAGACCGCAGCTCCGATAACGCAGATAATGCCCTCCGTAAGGCAGATTATTGCGGTCGCTGCGCCGGCGACGGCCCACCCGGCGGATTGCCACCAGTGCTTATCCTGGTGGCTTATCCGCATCCGGTAGATCTCCTGCATTACATCAATCGCCGGCGCATTCAGGTCCAGACCCATGCGCTCGAACGCTGACAGAAGGCTCGTGCGACCTCGCGCACCCTCCTTCTCGAGTACCGGTCCGAAAAACCTCAACCCATCTAGGCCGGCCCGAATACTGTCTTGAGGAGGACTAAGAGAGAAGTCAGCGCGAAGAGACTGAAGAGGGGTGTCGGCTAGGCTGACTGCATTCTTGCTGCCCGTCGTCGTCAAGACTACGGCTTGCCCTTGCTCTAGGTCGAAGCCCATGACGTAGCCAAACTTCTCCTTTCCGCTGGACATCTGAAGACTGGCCTTGCCCGCGTCCGGGGAGATGATCGATCGGATGTGAAGATAGCGCTGCTCGCCCTTGAAAAAGTTCACGTGCGAGAAAGCGAAGTGATATCCAAGACGGTCGACATCCACGGCCCTGTTCACCGTGAAACGGTGATGAAGTCCATCGGCCGCTTCCCCCTCGGCTTCAATAATCTGACCTCGGTCATCCCGTTTCGTAGAAAATTGGGAGGATTCTGGGATTGGGGCCATAGGGCACCTTCCATGTCGAGCTAAGTATGGCTTCCACAACCTTTCCCCCAGGTCGCCTAATTGGTTGATTATCTCAGTATTAGGGAAGCAGCGCGGGAGAGGCCGTGCGAGCAGTAAAGACGCGGCGCGTCACTGCCGCGTCACTGCCGCGTCACTGCCGCGTCACTGCCGCGTCACTGCCGCGTCACTGCCGCGTCACTCCCAGAACTGTGACTGTTCAGGTCCTGGCCGCGCGTGTCGTGATTGGGTGAGCCTGGTCGGGGTGTGAAGGATCGGTCCGCGACCGCTCCGTCCTACGAGCAGCCGGGGGCGCTCGTGGCGGCCCAAGAGCGGACGATCGCCCAGCTGCAGGTCCGGATCGCCGAGCAGGAGGCGGTGATCGCGGAGCTGAAGCGGCATTTGGCCGCCTCCTCGCGTAACTCGTCGAAGAGCCCTCAAGCAAGGGGCTGGACAGGCCGGCGCCGAAGTCGCTGCGCGGCCGGTCCGGTCGGAAGCCGGGGCGGGAGGGGCGCACGCTGCGGCAGGTCGAGGCGCCGGATGATGTGGTGGTCCACGAGCCCGGCGGGTGCGCCGGCTGCGGCGCGGAGCTGCCGGCAGGTGACCGGCCGGCCGGGATGATCCGACGGCAGGTGTTCGACATCGGAGAAGATGCCGTTCGGGGGGTCGAGCACCGGTTGGTGTCCCGCCGCTGTGCGTGCGGCACGGTCACCCGGGCCCTCACCCCGGCGGGGGTGTCCGCGCCGGTGCCGTACGGGCCGCATGCCGCGGCGATCGCGGGGCATCTGTGCCTGGGCCAGCACCTCCCCAGGGCAGCTGCAAAGTCGTGAGATGGGCGTGTGACCTGCAGGGTTGAGGGCGGGCACGGGCGGTGTGGTGATCTGAAGGTGCTGAAGCCATCCGATCACCAGCGGAGTGCCCGTGCCCGCCTGCTCATCTTCCCCGTCAGTGGTGCAGGACGCTGTCCGCACCGTCGAACTGCCTGCCCAGCCGCTGGGCGCCGCCGAGTCGATCACGCTGCTGCAGGCCTTATCGGCAGTTCTGATCCGCGGATGCCGTCACGGTCTGCAATCGATCCTCTTCCTTGCCGTCGGCGCCGTGCTGGCCGGTGCCCGCTCCTACGCCGCGATCGCGCAGTGGGCCCGCCACGTCGATGCGCCGGTCACCGTCTGCCGGTCCAGTGCGCATGCGGCCACGTTCGCCCGGGTGCTGGGCGCGGTGGAGGTGACCGTCGTGCAGCAGGCGCATCCCGCGCAACCCGGCATTCGGCGTGCCGCTGCCGAGGGCCCGGCGCGCCGATCCCCGGTTCCTCACCCGCACAGAGGTGGAGCGGCTGGCGGACGCAGCGGGGGAGTACGGCGACGTCGTCCGACTGCTGGCGTACACCGGCCTCCGGTTCGGCGAGATGGCCGGCCTGCGGGTTCGCCGGGTCGATTTCCTCCGCAAGCGGCTTACCGTCGCCGAGAGCGCCACGGAGGTCGGCGGCACCGTCGAGTACGGAGCGCCCAAGACGCACCAGCAGCGCACCGTGCCGATCCCGAGCATCCTCGTCGAGCCCCTGTCCCGCCGCTGTCAGGGCAAGGGCCCGGACGACCTCGCCCTGACGTCGCCGGGCGGCGCGGTGCTGCGCTCGGGCAACTTTCGGCGGCGGTTCTTCGACCCGGCGGCCATGGCCGCCGGGCTCGAGAACCTCAGCCCGCACGACCTCCGGCACACCGCCGCGAGCCTGCTGGTGGCCAGCGGCGCGAACGTCAAGGCGGTCCAGCGGATGCTCGGTCACGCCTCCGCAGCGATGACCCTCGACGTCTACTCCGGGCTCTTCGACGACGACCTCGGCGCGCTTGCCGATCGCATGGACGCGGCCCACCAGGCGTCAGTCACGAGGCGTCACGGTACGTAGTGTGGGCACCCTGTGGGCACGGGACCCCGTCGTCAAGATCGACGATCACGCAGCAGGCCGCTGACCTGCACGTACATCGGTGGGGCGGGTGGGGCTCGAACCCACGACCGAGGGATTATGAGTCCCATGCTCTGACCAGCTGAGCTACCGCCCCCGCGCCGCTGACCTGCGGCGGAGGTCGCGGCCCGGAGAGTCTACCGACCCGAGCGGTCACGACAGGGCCACCAGCCGGGTACGGACCGGCCGGGGGACTCCCGTGCCGCCGGCGCCTGTTCAGGAATCCCCCATTTATGGGAGGCGTGCGTTCGTAGATCGGCTGGATACTTGCCGTAGGCGCCAAATCGTGGAGGCGGCCGGGCCGCGGCCAGGAGGATCTCGATGCCCTGTGACCTCATGCGGAGCAACTGTCCGCGAGCCGACCGCCACTCGTCAGCCGGACGGTCGGCGACGTGATCAGGGGTTCGCGGTCCCTGCACACGCTTCGCCGGCGGGCGGCCGTAGTGCTCACGGCGGCTGCCTTGGTAGCGGTCCCGCAGGCGGACAGCGCAGCGCTCGCCGGCTCGCCCTCGCCGGCGGCGGGCCTACGCCTGCTGGTCGCGGACGTCGCGCCGGTGACCGAGTCGGCTCCTGCTGCGATACGCCAGGAGGGCGCCGCCCTCATGGGACCGCCCGCGGGTCCGGAGGCGGCGTCCGGACCCACTCCGCAGGCGAGCGGGAGCGGGCTGGCCTCCGCGCTGGCGGCCGGCGGCATCCCGTCGGCCGCGCTCGAGGCGTACGTCCGCGCCGCCTCCGCCACTCCCGCGGCGTGCCACATCGCCTGGCCGTTGGTCGCCGCGATCGGTCGCGTGGAGTCCAACCACGGGCGCTTCGCCGGGGCTGTGCTGCACGTCGATGGGCGCTCGACGCCCCCGATCATCGGCGTCGCGCTGGACGGGGCCGGCGCCGCGCTGATCCGGGACACCGACGGGGGCCGGCTCGACGGTGACCCGGTCTACGACCGCGCCGTCGGCCCTATGCAGTTCATCCCCTCGACCTGGAGGGCCTACGCCAGCGACGGTGATGGTGACGGGCGGAGCGACCCGTTCGACATCTACGACGCGGCCGCGGCGACGGCGAAGTACCTCTGTGCCGCAGGAGGCGACCTGTCCTCGGTGGCCGGGCAGACGCGCGCTGTGCTCGCCTACAACCACTCCGACAGCTACGTGGCGACGGTCCTGACGCTCGCCGCCGCCTACGCGGGCACACCGCCGCCGCTCCTCCCCACGACATCCGCGGAGCCCATGCCGACGGTGCCACCGGCCAACCCCGCTCCGCCGCCGGCGATCACCGCGGACCTACCCCCGGCGGCCCGCGTCGCGTCCGCCGCAGACGCGTCGGCATCGACACCGTCGACAGGGAGGGCCGCTGGGGCCGCGGCGGTCTCGCCACCGTCGGCCACGGCTGCGCCGGCCCTGACCGATCCGGCTGCCCCGACGACGACGGCGCCGCCGGCGTCGACGACAGCCCCGACCGGCGCCTCGCCGTCGTCGGGTGCCTCGCCGTCGTCGGGTGCCTCGCCGTCGTCGGGTGCCTCGCCGTCGTCGGGTGCCTCGCCGTCGTCGGGTGCCCCGCCGTCGTCGGGTGCCTCGCCGTCGTCGGGTGCCCCGCCCACCGGGTGCAGTACCGGGGCGGTACCGGGAGCGCCCGCCACCGTGGACATCGCCAACGGCTCCGGCGACCCCGCGGCGGCGACCGGGCTCGCCTCGCGACTGGCCGCGGCCGGGATCCAGGTCGGCGCCGTCACCACCACCGACGCCCTGACGTCCGCTGTCCAGTACCCGGTCGGGCAGCGCCCGCAGGCCGGGGTGCTCGCGGTGGTCCTGGGGTTGGTGGGCTCGGAGCGACTCGCACCCGTCGGCCACGTGACGGTGGTGATCGGCGCGCGGGACTCCGGCCGTCTGCGCGGACCGCAGCCCGTCTGCTGACCGGCCGCCGGGCCGCGGGCTGGAAGCCGCGGTCCAGCGTCCCGGCGTGTGGATCGTGCCCCGGTAGCACGCCAGCTGACTCGGCACAGGGGATCGCGGCGGCCGAATCTGGACGTTTCCCTCCCGAGATGACCATCCATTTCGACAGTCCGGCGTCCATTTGTCCAGTCCTGGCGCAACGCTGGTCATCTGGCGTCGCAGCCGTCCCACCAGTACCAACCCGCACTGGCGCGCACCCCCGCGCGTCGGGCAGACTGTCCGCCGGTACCCGGGTACCGGAGCAACGCTCGAGACACACCGCCGCATGACAGGTCCGTTGGGGAAGACGAGACCAGTCGAGTCGATGGAGGTGCCCCGTGCAGCGACGGTCAACTCAGGGTGTGGTCTTCGTGCACGCGTGCCCGAAGGCGCTCTGCCAGCACGTCGAATTGGCGCTCGAGCGCGTTGTCGGCGGGCCGGTTTCTTTGACGTGGGCTGACCAGCCCGCGGCGCACGGTTCCTACCGTGCGGAGGTGGCCTGGACCGGTTCCACCGGTATGGGCGCGAAGTTGGTGGCTGCCCTCAAGCAGTGGCCGATGCTGCGCTTCGAGGTCACCGAGGAGCCGAGCCAGGGCAACGACGGCGAGCGCATGGCCTACGTCCCCGGCCACGGCGTCTTCCGTGCTGCCACCAGCGCCAACGGCGACCTCATCGTCACCGAGCAGCAGCTGCGCCACCTGGCGGCCACCGCGACCTCGCCCGAGGCCTTCCGGCACGGCGTGGACGCCCTCCTGGGCGCGGCCTGGGACGCCGACCTCGAGGCCTACCGCTACGCCGGCGACAGCACCCCGATCACCTGGCTGCACCAGGTCGTCTGAGCACCTGGGGCAGGGACGGCGTCCCGACTCGACCGTCGCCCCGCCCCGACACACGAACAGCGGCCCGGCCCCCGTCGCAGGGGGCCGGGCCGCTGTTCGTGTCGGTACGGCTCAGAGCGGGATGTTGCCGTGTGCCCCACGGCCGGACGGCGCGGCCGCGAGGGCTGCCACCAGCCTCCGCTTGGTCTGGGCCGGGTCGACGACCTCGTCGACGACACCGATCTCCCGGGCGCGGTTCACCCCGCCGGCGATCTGCTCGTGCTCGGCGGCGAGCTTTGCGTGCAGCGCCTCGCGCTCCCCGGGCGGGGCCGCGGCCAGCTTCTTGCGGTGCAGGATGCCGACCGCGGCCTTGGCGCCCATCACGGCCACCTCGGCGCCGGGCCAGGCGAAGACCGCGGTGGCCCCCAGCGACCGGGAGTTCATCGCGATGTAGGCCCCGCCGTAGGACTTGCGGGTCACCAGCGTCACCCGCGGGACGACGGCCTCGGCGAAGGCGTGCAGCAGCTTCGCGCCGCGGCGCACCACGCCGTCCCACTCCTGGCCCACACCGGGCAGGTAACCGGGGACGTCGACCAGCACGACCAGTGGCACCCCGAACGCGTCGCACATGCGCACGAAGCGCGCGGCCTTCTCCGCCGACGCGGAGTCCAGGCACCCGCCCAGGCGCAAGGGGTTATTGGCGATCACGCCCACCGTGCGCCCGGCCAGCCGGCCCAGCGTGGTGACGATGTTGGGCGCGAACCGGGGGTGCAGCTCCAGCGACGGCCCGTCCAGCAGCGCGGTCACCAGCGGCTTGACGTCGTAGGCACGGTTGGGCCGCTCCGGCAGCAGCGCCTTGAGGTCGATGTCCGGCTCGCCGTCGGCAGGGGAGAAGGTCCCCTGGGCGGCGAGCAGGTCGACCGCCTGGCGGGCGGTCTCCAGCGCCTCGGCCTCGCTGTCGGTCACCACGTGCACGACCCCGGAGCGCCGTCCGTGGGTGTCCGGGCCCCCGAGCCGCTCCATGTCGACGTCCTCACCGGTCACCGACCGGACGACGTCGGGACCGGTGACGAACACCCGGCCCGCCGGACCCATGATCACCATGTCGGTCAGCGCGGGCCCGTAGGCCGCGCCACCGGCGGCCGGTCCGAGGACGACGGAGATCTGCGGCACCCGGCCCGATGCCCGCACCATGGCGGCGAAGACCTCGCCGACGGCGTGCAGCGCGGTGACGCCCTCGGCCAGCCGGGCCCCGCCGGAGTGCCAGATGCCGACGACCGGCACCCGCTCCCGCAGCGCTGTGTCCATCGCATCGACGATGTGCCGGCAGCCGTCGACGCCCATGGCGCCGCCCATGATCGTGGCGTCGGTGCAGAAGGCGATGGCCGGGGAACCTGCGACGGTGCCCCGGGCGGCGAGCACCCCGGAGGTGTCCTTCGCCGCCAGCGTGCGCATCGATCCCGGGTCGAAGAACCGGGACAGCCGGTCCTCCGGGTCCCGTGGGTCGACGGTCTGGGTCGTGGGCGGCGCGGCGTGGACCGTGGTCACGAGGTGCTCCTCACAGTGACGTGCTGGCGACGGGGAGGCGGAGGCGGCTCACGCCGTCGTGAACACCAGAGCCATGTTGTGGCCGCCGAAGCCGAAGGAATCGTTCAGCGCGGCGGTGAAGGACGCCCGGCGCGGCTCGCGGCGGACGATGTCGAGGGCCTGCACGGCCGCGTGGTCGTCGGGGTCGTCCAGGTTCGCGGTGGCCGGCACGATCTGGTCCCGCAGCGCCAGGATCGTGAACACCGACTCCAGTGCGCCGGCGGCGCCGAGCAGGTGCCCGGTCTGGCTCTTGGTGGCCGTCACCAGCGGGTGGTCGCCGATGATCGAATGGATCGCGGTGGCCTCGGCGGTGTCCCCCATCGGGGTGGACGTCGCGTGTGCATTGACGTGCCCGATGTCGGCGGCGGTGAGGCCGGCGTCCTTGATCGCGGCGGCCATCGCGCGGGCACCGCCGGCACCCTCGGGGTGCGGGGCGACCAGGTCGTAGCCGTCGGCGGTGGCGCCGGCCCCGGCGAGTCGGGCGTAGATCTTCGCGCCCCGGGCCTTGGCTGCGTCGGCCCGCTCCAGCACGAGGGCCGCGGCGCCCTCGGCCAGCACGAAGCCGTCCCGGCCCTTGTCGAACGGGCGGGAGGCCCGGCTGGGCTCGTCGTTGCGGGTGCTCATCGCCCGCATGGCGGCGAAGCCGGCCATCGGCAGCGGGTGCACGCAGGCCTCGGTGCCGCCGACCAGCACCATGTCGGCGCGGTCGAAGCGCAGCAGGTCCAGGCCCCAGCGCACCGCCTCGGCGCCGGACGCGCAGGCGCTGACCGGGGCGTGCACGCCGGCCTGGGCGCCGACGGCGAGGCCGACCGCGGCGGCCGGACCGTTGGGCATGAGCATCGGGATGGTGTGCGGCGAGACCCGCTTGGGGCCCTTCTGCTCCAGGACGTCGTCCTGGCCCAGCAGGGTCAGCGCGCCGCCGATGCCGGTGCCGAAGACGACGGCGATCCGCTCGGGGGCGACCCCGGAGTCGGCGCCGGCGGCGTCACGCCAGGCCTCCTCGGCAGCGATGACCGCGACCTGCTGGCTGCGGTCGAGCCGGCGGGCACGCACCCGGTCGATCTGCTCCGCGGGATCGACGGCGAGCCGGGCGACGAGCTGGGCCGGGAAGTCCGTGATCCAGTCCTCGGTGATGCGGCTCACCCCGGACCGGCCGGCCAGCAGCGCCTCCCAGGTGGAGGCGACATCGCCCCCGAGGGGCGTGGTCGCGCCCAGACCGGTGACGACGACGTCGGCGGTGGACGTGCTCATGGACGTTCCTCCTGGGGACTGACTGGCCGGACGGCCGGGGGAGAGCGAGGTCGGGGGCTGTACCTGGGGCGGCGCGGTACGGCGGAGCCGTTCCGCGCCTACACCGGATGTGGGTGGGTCAGCCCTGGTTCTTCTCGATGTAGGAGATGGCGTCACCGACGGTCTTGATGTTGCCGAGCTCGTCATCGGGGATGGCGACGCCGAACTTGTCCTCGACGGCCGTGGCGATCTCCACCATCGACA
>JAOPWG010000035.1 GCA_025965775.1 Modestobacter sp.
CCACATCCCGGGCCCGGATCGTGGCCGCCGCCGACACCACCCGCCGCCGCATCGAGCGCGACCTGCACGACGGCGCCCAACAGCGGCTAGTCAGCCTCGCCCTGCAGCTGCGCGGCCCCGCGCAGGCCTCACCGCTACCCGCGGCCGGCGAGCTGGCGGCCCAGATGAACCTGGTGGCCGGCGGGATGACCGGGGTTCTCGACGAGCTGCGCGAGATCGCCCGCGGCCTGCACCCGGCCGCCCTCGCCGAGGGCGGCCTGCGGCCGGCGATCAAGACACTCGCCCGCCGCTCCGCCGTCCCGGTCCGCCTCGACATCGGCATCGACCGGCGGCTGCCCGAGCCGATCGAGCTCGCCGCCTACTACGTCGTCGCCGAGGCACTCACCAACGCCGCCAAGCACGCGCACGCCACGGTCGTCGACGTCCGGGTGGAGACCATCGGTGATGTCCTCGATGTCTGCGTGCGCGACGACGGCCGCGGCGGCGCCGACCTCACCCGCGGCACCGGCCTGGTCGGACTCACCGACCGGGTCGAGGCCCTCGGCGGCCGGCTCGCGCTGCACAGCCCACCCGGAGCGGGCACCACCATGCAGATGGATCTGCCCCTCACCGCCCCCGCCGCCCCGGGGTCACCCGCCGCAGACACCGGCCGACCGGAGTGCACCAGCAGTGACCCAGCGGCCGAACCCGAACCCTCCGGGCCCGCGCGAAGAAGTTGACGGCTTCGTCCGCACAGGCGTCTTCCCGCTCACACAGCCATGCGACTTACCAACCCACAACACACCCTGCTGCCGAACTCAGGGTGTTCGGAGAGTCTGCGCTGATGATTCGCCAGCCGACGTAGATCTGGCCGGGCCGCGGCGCCGACTGCTTGGGCAGGATGAGCGGGGGTCGCGGCCGGCCGGTCGGTGCTCCGGGCGCGATCGGCGACGGTGACGGCGACGGCAGCTGCAGTCTTGCGGCAACTGAACCGCCCCGGCGAGTCAGCTCGCTGTCAACGCGCCTCTGGGGCGGTTCGCACGCCCCGCGGGCCCCGCCGCACGCCCTGCAGCGCTGCTCGATGGCCACCCGCTACCCTTGACCCGGACTGTGAGCCAGGCTGACCTTGATCAGCTGGGTTTTCTCACAGTGAGCGGACGGGTTCTCTCACACGTTCTCTCACACAGTCCCGCGGGTGTAGCTCAATGGTAGAGCCCCAGCCTTCCAAGCTGGCCATGCCGGTTCGATCCCGGTCACCCGCTCCAGCACGTGCCGAACGCAGGTGACGCTCAGCCGCGGCGCGTCGCGCGCAGCGGGAGCCAGACCGCCAGGCCCATCAGGGCCATGGCCAGCGGGAAGTGGACAGCGGTCAGCGCCGGTGTACTGCCGATGCGCCCACCGATGTAGGCCTCCACGACGAGCAGGACCGTGAACACGGCACTGCCGACGACGAGGTCCCGGCGGGTGCGACGCATCCGGACGACGGCCACGACCGTCGCCACGAGCGCCAGTAGGATCGTGACCTCGCCGTCGATCGCGTGGACCTGGACCCAGGAAGCCTGGAAATCCTCGCCCTCGCGCACGAACAACCCCGCCCACAGAGCCTGCAGCAGCACTCCCAGCGTGGCCAGGCCGATGAGCCCGCTGTACACGGGATCGCGGACCCGGCCGGTCGCGCTCGATGTGTACTCACCCACGGCCACGGAAGCTCCTCGGGTACGGCGTTGGTGCCATAGATCTTGCAACACGAGCGCACGGTGCGCACGCCGTGAGCGACCGCCCAGCTCAGCGCTGCTCGATCACCGAGAACACGTTGCCGGCCGGGTCGGCGAACCAGGCGATCAGCGGACCGCCGGCCCGCATCACGCCGGTCGCGTCGGTCGGCGGGTGCTCGTAGTGCAGGAACTGCACCCCCCGCCCGCCGAGCTCCGCGACCGCCGCGTCGACGTCGGTCACCGGGAAGTTCAGCACGGTGTACGTCGCGGGGGTGTGTGCCGGGCCCTTCGCGTAGACCAGCACCCCGCGGGCCCCTCCCGCGTGCAGCGTCATCACCCCGTTCATCGCCTCGGGTGAGGTGCGCAGGCCGAGGACCTGCTCGTAGAACGTCCGGGCCCGGTCGAGGTCGTCGACGGAGAACCCGCCGAACGCCGGGCTGTCGGTGAGCACGGTGGACGGCGTCGTCCCGGTGGGGGTTGTGTCGGTCATGTCAGCCAGGACTGCCGGGCGCGGTGGGAGTCATCGGTCCGGTGGCGTGTCGGGCAGGCCGAACAACGCGAAGAGCCGGGTGTCCAGGAACGAGGTGATCCGCACGACGCGCCCGTCGGAGACCTCCAGCGCCTGCAGCGCCCAGGGCCGGTACCCGCCGCCTGGTCCGCTGGCCCGCCACTGGGCGAAGCCGGGGTTCCCGTTGAGCGACACCGGCAGCAGCCGCGAGCCCCGGCACTCCATCCCAGGACCGAGCATCCACGCGCCGATGTCGGTGGCACTGCGCAGCCACATCGCGAAAGGGGGCATGTCCTGCACGGCGTCCTCGGCCAGCAGCGCGACGAAGGCGTCGATGTCATAGCGCTCGAAGGCATCCAGGTACCGGGCCAGCAGGTCGGCGTGCTCCTCGGCCAGGTTCGGGGCCGGCCGGGCGTCGGCTGCCTGCACGCCGGCCAGCGTGGCCCGGGCGCGCTGCAGCGCGCTGTTCACCGCGGCCGTCGTCGTCCCCAGCAACGCGGCGACCTCGTCGGCCTTCCAGCGCAGCACGTCCCGCAGGATCAGCACGGCCCGCTGGCGAGGCGGCAGGTGCTGCAGCGCCGCCACGAAGGCCAGCCGCACCGACTCCCGCTGCACGGCCAGCTCGGCCGGGTCGCCGCCGACGGGCAGCACCTGCCGGTCCAGCGCCGGCTCCACCCACGCGCCGTCGGGCAGCACCCCCGCCAGCGACGCCTCCACCGGCGCGGAGGGCTCCACCGACAGGTCGACCGGGAGCGCCCGGCGCTTGCGCCCGTCCAGCGCGTCGAGGCAGACGTTGGTCGCGATCCGGTACAGCCACGAGCGCAGCGCACCGCTGCCCTCCAGCCGGTCCAGTGACCACCAGGCCCGCACCATCGTGTCCTGGACGGCGTCCTCCGCGTCGAACGCCGACCCGAGCATCCGGTAGCAGTAACCGGTCAGCTCCCGCCGGTGCTCGGCCAGCCGGGGTTCGAGTTCGGCGGCACCGGCGCGGTCCAGGCCGGCGCCGGTCGGACCGGCGAGCACGTCGGTCATCGGAGGGGTCCCTCCCAGGGGTCGGGGTATCGGTCGATCCTGCCCGAGCGAGCGCCCGCAGGTAAGGCCCCAGCGGACCAGCACCAGCGGGTACCCCAGCGGCCCACCTGTGGGACCGGCCCGACCCGGTTGCGCCGCGCAGAGGACCGGACGACGGTGGCGGTCATGCGCCGTCCGCGACTCGCCCTGGCCGCCCTCGCCGTCGTCCCGCTGGTGCTGGCCGGTTGCTCCACCGACTCAACCGCCGACGCGGGCGCCGGAACGCCGTCCGCCCGGTCGGCGGCAGGCACATCGGCTCCCTCGTTCTCCACCACGCCGGCCTCGGCCGGCGGGGCGTCACCGGTCGCGGCCGGCTGCCGGGGGTCGGCCGCGGGGGTGCCGGCGGGCAGCAACTCCGCGCCCACCCTCGACGTGGACGGCGACGGCCGTCCCGACACCGAGTGGATCGCCCAGCACCCCGGGGCCGACGGCGGGGTGGCCTTCGGGGTGACCACCACCTCGGAGGGCACGTTCGGCGCGACGATCGCCTCCGCCAGCCCGGTCGCCCGCTCGGTGCTGGTCGCCGACGTGACCGGCACGGGTGAGCTGATCGCGCTGGCCAGCGACGGGCGGCAGGTGCTGCTGTACGCGATCAGCTCCTGCTCACTGCTGCCGGTGCAGAACGCGCAGGGCCAGCAGTACGCCTTCGACCTGGGCTTCACCGGCTTCGGCACGGGTGTCGGGTGCATCGACGTGGACGGCGACGGCACGCGCGACCTGGCCGGTCTGCGGGCCGACGGCACGTCGATCACGCGCACGATCGTGGAGCTGACCGGCCCGACGGCGGCCAACGGCGCCGGCGACACCATCTCCGGCGCGAGCGCCGACCAGGTAGAGCTGGCCCACCAGGTGACGTGCGGCGACCTCACGCTGGCCGCGAACGGCGTCCGCTCGGCGCCCTGACCTCCCCGGCCGGGCGCTCGATGGCCGCGGTCAGCCCCCGACGCAGCGCGGAGATCCGGTCGAACAGCCCGTGATCGGCCGCCCGGCCGGCCGCCGTGTGGGTCATCCGGCCGGCGCCGTCGCCGCTCACCCACCCGCGCGCGGACAGGTCGGCCAGCACCGCCGAGACGTCGACCGGCCCGCCGAAGGGAGCCAGCACGTCCCGCAGGTCGAGGGCGTCCATCGCGCCGAAGGCCAGGGCGTGCAGTACCTGCCAGTGCCGCTGGGTGAGCTGTTCGCCGGCCAGCACGCCGTCGACGGCCCGGCGGAACGGGTCGGCGGCGGGCTCGGGTGCGGTCATGGCGGCGATGGTGACAGCCCGGGAGCCGAACACGCGTGCGCGCTCCCCCGCTGACCGGGAACTCGTTGGCGGTCCGCCGTCCCCGGGCGGTAGACAGCTCCCGTGTCCGAACTCGCCGAGCAGCTGCGCCCCGTCACCGCCGAGGAGTGGCCCCGCCTCACCCGGGCCATGGACCACGTCTTCGGCGATGACCCCGGGGGCCCGTTCGCCGACGAGCCGTCACCGATCGCCGAGCTCGACCGGTCGCTGGCGCTCTTCGACGGGGACCGGATCGTGGCCACGTCGGGCATCTACAGCCTGGAGATGACCGTGCCCGGCGCCGTCGTCCCGACGGCCGGGGTCGCCTGGATCACCGTCTCGCCCACGCACCGGCGGCAGGGCGTGCTGACCGCGATCATGCGGCGGCAGCTCACCGAGGTGCGCGACCGGGGCCGGGAAGCGGTGGCCGCGCTGTGGGCCGCCGAGTCCTCCATCTACGGCCGGTTCGGTTACGCGCCGGCGACCTGGCGGGGCGGGTGGAGCGGCCGCACCGAGCGGCTCCGGCTGCGCCCGGACGTCGACTGCGGCACCGGCGCCGTCCGCCTGGTCGACGTC
>JAOPWG010000368.1 GCA_025965775.1 Modestobacter sp.
GCGGGGTTCTCGAAGCAGTTGTTCAGGCCGAGCAGGAAGGCCAGGGTGAAAACCTGCCAGAGCGTCACCCGGCCGGTGATGGTCAGCACACCGAGCACGAGGGCCAGTGCACCCATCATCGCCTGCAGCCCGATCATCAGCCGGCGCTTGTCGACGCGGTCGGCCACGACACCGCCGTACGGGCCCAGCACCAGGACCGGCAGGGTCTGCAACGCGACCACCAGGCCCAGCGCCGTCCCGGAGCCGGTCAGCTGGAGCACGAGCCACGACTGCGCGACGGTCTGCATCCAGGTGCCGACCAGCGACACGCTCTGGCCGCTGACGTATCGCCGGTAGTTGGGGTTGTCCAGCGAGGCGAACGTGCTCCGGGCCGACGTCCGGGCCGACGTCCGGACCGCCGCCATCGCGGTCACCGCGTCACCGGGGCCGCAGGGCCCCCGGACGGCGCTGCGCGCTGCAGGTGGTCCGCCAGGCTCTCCAGCAGGGGCAGCGCGGCGGCGAGCTGGGCAGCCTCCTCGGGCCGCAGCCCGGCCAGGTGCTCGTCGATCAGCGACGAGCGCTCCCGCTGCAGCTGCTGGTACAGCTCGACACCGGCCGGGGTGGCCTGCACGACGACCGCCCGCCGGTCCAGCGGGTCCGGCAGCCTGCGCACGTGGCCCGCCCCCTCCAGGGCGCCGACCACGCGCGAGAGCATCGTGGGGTTGACGCCCTCCCGGTCGGCCAGGTCGCCGAGCCGTTGCTCGCCGCGGCGGGCCACGGCACCCAGCACCGAGAACTGCGTCCGGGTGAGGTCGCTGCCCAGCACCTCCCGGGCCAACAACCGGTCGATCCGCGCCACGACGGCGCGCAGCCGTGACGCCACGTCCCGCTGCACCATTCCGGACCACCCCTTTGCTTGCTTGCCGGCAAGCATCATATCCCCGACCCGGGGACCTGGACGACCCCTCGCCCGTCGGCTAGCCGAGCAGGGCGCGGTGCAGTTCCTGGGCGTCGGCACGGATGGTCTCCAGCAGCGGCGCCACGTCCCGCTCGGCCAGCTGCCCACCCGACAGCACCGACATCGGCACCGCCTCGTGGTCCGGAGTGCACAGCCGGGCGGTGACCTCGAACGCCGCGCGCAACAGGGCACCGTCGGACGCGGTGACGTCGTCGACGTACCGCGGCGGGGCCACCATGCTGGACGGGAACCCCCACTCCTCCAGCGCCACCGAGGTGAGCCGGAGGGCGGAGATGCCGTAGCGCTGCACCTCCGCGGCGCGGCGCGCTGCGGCCGGGCGGTGACCGGCGATGAGTGCGGCGTACCCGTCGGGGTCGTCGTGGTGCAGCAGCGCCATGCCCAGCTGGGCCAGCAGACCCAGGCACAGCGCGTCCTGCGGGCGCTCACCGAACCGCGGGGCGAGCGTCGCCGCGGACAGGGCGAGGGCGGTGCTGACGTCCCAGAAGTCCGCCGGCAGGCGGGACTCGTCGTGCAGGTCGGTGAGCGCGACGGTGGCCATGGTCCGCACCGTGGTGAAACCGACGACGGTCACCGCGAACTGCAGGGACGTCACGCGCCCGCGCATCCCGAAGTAGGCGGAGTTGGCGAGCTTCATGACCCGACCGGCCAGTGGCATGTCCGAGGCGAGGAGCCGGGACAGTTCCCTGGCGCTCGCCGCGTCGGCGTTGGCCACCGCCACGATCTGCGCGGCGACCGGCCGCTGGGTGGCCATCGTGTCGATGCTGGCCAGCACCCGCCCGATGTCGAAGACCGGGACGACGGCGAGGGACGGC
Source organism: Modestobacter sp. (assembly GCA_025965775.1). Lineage (GTDB taxonomy): Bacteria > Actinomycetota > Actinomycetes > Mycobacteriales > Geodermatophilaceae > Modestobacter. Next base: position 1,771 of record JAOPWG010000368.1, read on the forward strand.
GGCCCGTCGGTGGCAACCGCGGCCGGACTCGGGGCGGTCATCGGAGGGCGCCCCGGCGGCCGGCGAACCAGGCGGTCGTGACCGCTCCGCTCATCGGCTGCGCCAGCCGGAAGCCCTGCAGGTAAGTGGCGCCCAGCCGGGCCAGCTCGGCGACCTGCTCGGCGGTCTCCACGCCCTCGGCGACGGTCTGCAGCCCCAGGCTGCCGGCCAGCGCGATGACCGCCGTGGCGATCTCGGCGTGCCCGCCGGCGAGCTCGGCGACGAAGGAGCGATCCACCTTCAGGCACGTGACCGGCAGCTGCCGCAGATAGGCCAGCGAGGAGTAACCGGTGCCGAAGTCGTCGATCGCCAGCTCGACGCCCAGGTCACGCAGCTCCTGGAGCACCACGCGGGCCGACGCGGGGTCCTTGACCAGCGCCGACTCGGTGATCTCCACCGTCAGCCGGGAGGCGCCCAGCCCGTGCCGGCGCAGCGCCGACCCGACGTGCGCGCTCAGGCTGCCGTCCAGCTGCAGCGCCGAGACGTTGACGTTGGCCCGCGCCGGGGCGGCCGGGCCCAGCACCCGGTCCCACTCGGCCAGTTGCCGGCAGGTCTCCTCCAGTACCGCGAGGCCGAGGGCGGAGACCAGCCCGTTCTCCTCGGCCAGCGGGACGAAGGTGGCCGGGCTGATCGCGCCGCGCTGCGGGTGCTCCCAGCGGGCCAGCGACTCCACGGCGACCGGGGCGCCGTCGGTGGTGCGGAAGATCGGTTGGTAGCGCAGCCGGATGTCCCCGCGCTCGATCGCCTCGCGCAGGTCGGCGACCAGCCGCAGCTTGTCCCGCGCCTGGGCCCTCGCCTCCTGGTCCAGCACGGTGATCCGGGCCCGGCCGGCCGCCTTGGCCTGGTACATGGCGATGTCGCAGTCGCGGATGAGCTCCTCGGCGGTGGTGTGCTCGTCGGTCTGCACGGTCACCCCGATGCTGGCCCGCGGTCGGTGGTCGACGTCGCCGAACCGGACCGGCCGGCCCAGCCGCTCGCAGATCCGCTCGGCCAACGCGACCGCCGCGGCCTCGTCGACGTCCTGGCAGACGACGACGAACTCGTCCCCGCCGAACCGCGCGACCAGGTCACCGGGCCGCACGGTCGCCCGCAGCCGGGCCGCCACC
>JAOPWG010000397.1 GCA_025965775.1 Modestobacter sp.
TGTCGGTCGGCATGCCGTCGGACAGCAGCAGTACGTCCCGGGTCGCCGTCCGGGTGCGGGCCAGCTGCCCGGCGGCGGTGCGCAGCGCGAGGTCCAGGTCGGTGGTGCCGCCGCCCCGCAGGTCGAACAGCCGGTCGACGACGACCTCGGGCCGGGGGAGGGCCGACAGCGGCTGCAGCAGCACCGCGGTGGACCAGAACGCGGCGACCGCCAGCTCGTCGCCGGGCCGCATCCGCTGCGCGAGGGCGGCGGCGGTCAGCACGGCGGCGGCCAGCTCGTCGCCGGCCACCGAGCCGGAGGCGTCGACCAGCAGCACGCACGCCCGGCCGGTGGCCCGCCAGTCGCGGGTGTGCAGGTGCTCGTCGCGCCAGTGCGGTTCGGCGCCGCGGGCGGCCAGCGTGGCGTCCAGGTCGATGTCGGCGCCGGTCGGGTCACGGCGGGTGACCATCCGGCGGCTACCCGGCCGGTCGGGGACGCCGGTGCGCGGCGCGCCCACCGGCAGCCGGGCAGCCAGTGCGCGGGCTGCCCGGCGCAGCCCCGGGTCGAAGGCCCGGCCCAGGGCGGTGACCAGCCGGAGGGCGGCATCGGGGTCGCGGCCGGCCAGGTCGGCCAGCGCCTGCTCGTCGAGTTCGCCGGGCTGCGGGCTGATCTGCTGGAACTCCGGGTGGGCACGGGAGAGCTCGTCCCGGCCGGCCCGGCGGGCGCGCTGCTCCTTCATGAGCTGTTCGACGTCCCCGGGGTCCTCGACCGAGGGCGGCGGTGACGGCCGGCGGCCCGGCGGGTTCGCCAGCCCACCCCCCTCCTGCGGGGGCTGGGGCAGCCCGGCGCCGGGGTCGCCCGGCGGGGGCTCGCCGCCCGGGTCGGTGTCCGCCGACTCGGGCGTCAGGCTTTTCCCAGCTCCTCACCGGCCCCGCGCCAGATGTCGACCACGACCTGCTCCACCGCACGGGCGACCCCGTCGGCGAGGGTGACCTTGCCGGTGAGCGCGGCCAGGGCGGCGTCCTCACCGACCTCGGCGTCCACCTCGTCCCGGCCACGGACGACGGCCAGCTCCCCGGCGATGAGCACCGTGTCGATGGCGCCGCGGACCGAGGAGCCGATCCGGAGCTCGGCGTGGTCGCGGGTGATCCGGACCGCCCGCACCGCGTGGGCGACCAGGTCGGCCGGGCCGCCGGTGGCGGTGGCGACGACGGCGCGCTCTGCGTCCTCGTCCTGGTAGCCCATGGCCACCCGGCAGGAGCGGTCGTACAGCGCCGGGGTGATCCGGGCGGTGCCCACGGCGTCGAAGGGGTTCATGGCCGCGACCAACCGGAAGGTCGGGCGGGCGGCCACCCGGCCGTAGCGGGGCACGTGCATCTCCCGCTCGGACAGCACGCCGAGCAGGACGTTCATCGTCTCCTCGGGGACCCGGTTGAACTCCTCGACGTAGAGCAGCGCGCCCTCGGTCATCGCCCGGGTGAGCGGCCCGGGCACGAAGTTCTCCGGCCGGTAGTCCTCGGTGAGCACCCGGGAGGCGTCGTGGTGGCCGATCAGCCGGGTGGGGGTCAGCTCGGCGTTGCCTTCCACGAGGACCAGCGGGACGCCGGTGCCGTCGGCCAGCGCGCGCAGCAGCGTGGTCTTGCCGGTGCCGGGCGGGCCCTCCAGGACGATGTTGCGGCCGGCCGAGAGCGCCGCGGCGACCACCTCCGCCTCCCGCACCCGGTCCACCACGCGCTCCCGGGCGGTGCGGACCATGCCGACGGCGTCCAGCCGGGCGGCGGTGGTGGCGTGCGCGTGCGCGGGTGCTGCGGTCATCGGTCTCCCTGGTGCGGTGTGGGGGCGAGCGAGCGCCGGGGCGCCCTCTCCCGCAGGAGAGGGCGCCCCGGTGGACGGATTGCGGCAGCGGTCAGTCGTAGACGATGACGCCGCGGATGTTCTTGCCGGCGTGCATGTCGTCGTACCCCTGCTGGATCTCGTCGAGCTTGTACCGCTTGGTGACCAGCTCGTCGAGCTTGAGCTTGCCGTCCTGGTAGAGCCGCAGCATCTTGAGGATGTCGGTGTGCGGGTTCGAGTCGCCGAACAGCGCGCCCTTGATCTCCTTGGCGAACAGGGTGAGCTCGCCGACCGAGATCGGGATGCCGGTCTGGTCGGTGATGTCGCCCAGGCCGGTGACGATGACGACGCCGGCCTTGCGCACCGCCTGGAACGCCTGGGCCACGTGCTCACCGGTGGTGACGCCGATGGTGACGATCGCCTTGTCGGCGCCCTGGCCGTTGGTGACGCTCTTGGCGAACTCGTTGGCCTCGTCGATGCTGGAGAAGGTCTCAGTGGCCCCGAACTCCCGGGCCTTCTCCAGCTTGAAGGCCACCGGGTCGACGGCGATGACGTGGCTGGCCCCGGCGTGCGCCGCGCCCTGGACGGCGTTGATGCCGATGCCGCCGATCCCCATGATGATGACGGTCTCGCCCGGTTCGACCTTGGCGGCGGTCACCGAGGACCCCCAGCCCGTCCCGACGCCACAGCCGGTGAGGCAGGCGACGTCCAGCGGGATGTCCTTGTCGATCTTGACGGCCGAGTCGGCGCTGACCGTGGTGACCTCCGCGAAGGTGCCCAGCCCGCACATCTGGCCCACCGGCGACCCGTCGGCGAGGGTGAAGCGGAAGCTCGTCGGGTCGTCGAACCGGGCGCCCACCAGCAGCCCGGCGCCCAGGTCGCAGAGGTAGGACATCCCGCTGGCACACCAGCGGCACTTGCCACAGGCCGGCAGGAACGAGAAGACGACGTGGTCACCCACCTCGAACCCGGGGGTGTTGTCCCCGACCTTCATCACCACGCCGGCACCCTCGTGGCCGCCGGTCATCGGGTAGTGGGCGACCGGGATGTCGCCGGTGGCCAGGTGGTCGTCGGAGTGGCACATGCCCGACGCGGCCATCTTGACCTGGATCTCGCCGGAACGGGGGTCGTCGGAGACGAGGTCGACGACCTCGAACTTGCCGGGGGCCGACCGCATGATCGCGCCGCGGGTGTTGACAGGCACAGGGGGGTCCTCCTCGTCGCCCTCGTCGCTGAGGGCCTCGATGGCGTGCGCAGGAGCGCAGTCATCCCGCACGGTATGGCACAGCTCACATCCGTAGAAGGTCTTGCAACGTTGCGACCGCTCCATGCAACGGTCCGCGCCGAGTGGCGGGGGGCCCGGCCCGCTGATTGGTTGGACGCAACTCGGCTTGTTGGACGCAACTCGGCGCACCCGGCGCAACCCGTGCGCCCGCACCCCTGGAGTCGACGTGCCCTCTGTGACCTCCCTCGTCGGCGCCGCCACCGCCGGCTACTCGATCGCCCTGGTGGCGGCCCCGCGGATCCTGCTGGCCCCCTGCGGGCTCGAGGACTCCGCGGACACCCGGCTGCTGGCCGGGGCCATCGGCCCTGGGGGCCGGGCGGCCGGCGCGGCGGGCAGACTCGGCGCCGTGACGGTGGTGGTCGTGGGCGCCGGCCCGGTCGGGCTGACCGCCGCGGTGCTGCTGGCCCGCCGGGGCGTCGACGTCCTGGTGCTCGACCGGCACGTCGCGGCCTACCCGCAGCCCCGGGCGGT
>JAOPWG010000452.1 GCA_025965775.1 Modestobacter sp.
TAACAGTCATTGCATTGAGCATGGCGCAGCCGCGGGGACGGCCAGTGCTGCGGATGGACACTCGGACGTGGCGTGGTTCAACCCTCAGGACGGCACGGTGTCGGCCTGGTTGCTCAACGGCACCCAAACCGTCCAGAGGAGGTTCGACCTGGATTGGAGGTGTGACGCGGCCTCGGGCTGCTCGGCCAATTGGAGGGCCATCGGGATCGGCGACGTTGCGTAGTCCGTGAGCGCGCATGGGGTTGGGGCGGTTCACTATCGGACCGCCCCGGCCCTTTGCTGTGATCCAATGGTGAATCAGCTAGCCCGGATCTTTCACGCTCATGATCATGCCGGTGGCCGTCGGGGTTTTTGTCCCGCACGGGTGTGAGGATCGCATTCGGGTTTGACGGTTCGGCCGATGTCGCTCGGGTGGGCGCCGGTTCCACGGTCCGGGCATCGCTGGGGTCGTCGAGACGGGGGAAGCCGGGAGTCAGCCCGGCGCCGGAGCCGGGACTGGTCCGCTCAACCGGGCGAGGGCGTCGAGCGCTTGCAGCGCGAGGGCAGTGAATGGCGTGGTGGCGGTCAGGTGCAGCAGTCGGCGGCGGCCGGTGCGGGCGTGGCGGGCGGGGATGCTCAGCAGCCGTAGGCGTAGCCGTTTGGGTTCCCAGCGGCGGGCCTCGTGTCCGGTCAGGGCGAGGGTTTGCATCCAGGCGGTCAGGTCGGCGGCCAGCGCCACGATGGCGCACCAGATCCGGTTCTGAGCGAAGTCGTGCAGCGGCAGGTCGGCCAGCCCGGTGTCCTTGGCGCAGCGGATGCGGTCCTCGGCCCGTGCCCGGCGGCGGTGCCGGAGTTCGAGGTCGGCCAGCTGCCGCGGCTGGTGTTGGTGACGAAGGCGGTGATCCGGTGCCCATCCAGATCGGTGATCCGCAGCTGCGCGCCGGGATGCGGGCGTTCCTTGCAGACGATCAGCCGCATTCCGGCCGGCCAGCCGGCGAGGTCGAACAGCCGGTCACCTCCGCGACGCACGCGCCGGGACGGACCTGCCGGTCGGCGTCATAGGCCGGTGCCCAGGCACTGGGCGGGGATCGAGGTCAGGTCGCCGGGCAGGGAGAACCCAACCGAGTATGACAGCCGACGGCGGGTCAGCCAGGCCAGCAGCCCGTGGGTGCCGCCGGCGCCGTCGATGCGGATCAGCACGTTCTTCCCTGGTCGCCGGCCATGCGCGTGACCGGGCAGCTGGGCCAGCGCGGAACGCAGGACGTCGATGTGGTCGACCACGGTATTGGAGCCGGCGTTGCCGGCCCGCAGCAGAAACGCCAGCGGCTCCCCGGTGCCTGCTGGTCCGTGGTCGAGGAAGACCCACAGCGGATGGAAGCCGAAGCCGTGCTTGAACGTCGGCGCCGCAGGCTCCTTCTCACTGTGGGCGGTCACCAGGGCGGCGTCGATGTCGATCACCAGCGGCCGGCCGGCGTCGGTGTCGCGGTCGGGGGCGTGCTCGCCGGCCAACGCCCAGGCGGCCGCCCGGGCAGTCGCTCATGCCGAGGCGATTTGCGGCCAGTGCGGCCGGGGCATCAGCGGCCAGGCGGTCGATCAGCCGGGAGACCGTGGGATCGGAGGCGACCGGTCCGAACACCTCCGGCGTAGCACGCAACTGCGCCACATCGGCCAGACAGTCCCCACCGACCGCCAGGCTCACCGCCAGATCCAACAGGATCTTGCCCGGATCATGCCGGGCCAGTGGTCGCCGCCAAGACGCCGGCGCACTGGAGACACGGGCGCTGATGGTGTCCGAGGGGGACTTGGGCACCGAGAAGTGGGAGCCGTCCCACCAGCGGCGTCCCCGGTGGGGGAGGAGCGCGGTGTCCGCGGCTTCGTGGACATGATCGGAACGTAGCGCCAGGGGCACGACAGGCACGATCGTGAAGGTCCCGGAGACCTTACGTCGGCCGCGCGAATGGCGGGCTGCAGCCGGGCTCACCGGCTCCGTCGACGGAGATGTAGCGGAAGGCGGGCCACTCGCCCCCAACGTGCGGGGAACGACGGGCGCTTCGGGAAGTTGAGTGGAGCGCGCTCAACCCAGGAAGTGATACGCGTGGCAGAGACCTGCGTCTTCCTGTCCTGCCGCTCGTCGATGACGTCCTGCCCGGCATGGTCCTGCCGGTCACGCTGGACGGAGAGGCGCAGGCCGCCGTGGACGCCGCGCAGGCCGCGGCCGGGTCGCGGCCGCTGGCCGTTCCCACGCTCGACAGTGTCTACGGCGTTCCAGCGTCCTGGCGACGCTGGAACAGGTCGGCCGCCTGGCGCCGGCCCCGGAGGTGGAGGCTGAGCGATGCTCCCCAAACCGGATCGGGCTACGGTCGGCGCATGCTCGGCAGGGCCTGGGGGATCGGGCGCTCTCTGATCATGTACCACGGCCAACCGGGCAAGCACCGACGGATGGTCCGGTTCTACCGGGAGTTCCTCGGGCCGGGGGACGTCGGCTTCGACCTCGGCGCGCACGTGGGAAGCCGGGTGCGCGCCTGGCGGCGGCTCGGAGTGCGGGTGGTCGCGGTCGAGCCGCAGCCCGACTGCCTGCGCATCCTGCGCCTCTTCTTCGGCCGGGACGACGACGTCCGCATCGTGGCGGGAGCGGTCGGGGCCCGGGCCGGGCGGGCGCGACTGGGCATCTCCACCGCGACGCCGACGGTCTCGTCCATGTCACCCGGCTGGACCGAGTCGGTGGCGTCAGATCGCAGCTTCGCCCGCGTGCGGTGGGACCGCTCCATCGAGGTGGATGTGTCGACGCTCAACGACCTCATCGCGGTCCACGGAGTGCCGGCCTTCTGCAAGATCGATGTCGAGGGCTTCGAGGTCGACGTGCTGACGGGGCTCACCCACCCCTTGCGCGCGCTGTCCTTCGAGTACCTGCCGCCTGCGCACGACTCCGCCCTCACCGCGTTGGGCCTCGTGGAGCGGCTCGGGGCAGCGGTGGGTGGATATCGGTACAACTACGCGCCCATCGAGACGATGCGGTTCGCCAGCGACCGCTGGCTCGATGCCGCCGCCCTCGGCCAGTTGCTCGAGCGCTTTCGCCCACTCGGCCGGTCCGGCGACGTCTACGCCCGCCTGGCGCGACCGGAAGGCGCAGCGATGTCGACGTCGGAGTCCTGGCAAGCTCCACGCGGTGACGATGTGGTCAGCGGCGGGGCACGGGGCGACCCGCCCGCAGAACTGCCCGGCGAGGGCCCGCGCCCGGTGAACGTCGGTCTCCTTCAGCGGTCGGCACGGCCGGGAGACGAGCCGGCCGATCGACCGACCGGCGCAGGCACCGGTTGACTGGAGGACCGCAGCAGCAGCAGGGCGCCGCCGGGAAGGCAGGCGATCAGGCTGAGCACCCCGTACACCAGAGCGGCGGTGAAACCCAACGTCGCGCCGAGCCCTCCCGCCCCGAACGCGACCGTGGCGACGGCCTCCCGAGGCCCCCAGCCACCGATGCTGAACGGCAGTGCCATCGCCAGCAGCCCCGGCACCAGCAGTGGGAGCAACTCGCTGAGCGGGGTCCGGCAGCCTGCGGCCCGCGCGGCGATAACGAAGAGCGCGAGGAACCCGACCAGCGTGGCGACGGACAGCAGGACCACCCCCGGCCCGGTGCCACGGGAGAACACGCCGGTACGGGCGTCGGCAAGGCCCGTCCGCAGCGCGGCGCGGATGCGGGACGGGTGCGTTCCACGCATCGTCCAGACTCCCAGCGCGGCGACGGCGGCGAGGACGACCAGCCCGACGACACCCCAGCCGCCGAGGACCAGGGGGCCGACCGCGGCCACGAGCAGCTCCGGCCGGGTGAGTACCACTGCGACCCCGACGACCACCGAGACCACCAGACTGGCAGACCGTTCGAGCGCGACCGCACGGATGCCGCGCCCGACGTCCCCGGCCTGCCGGCCGTGGCTCACCCCCCGGTGGACGTCGCCGAGTACACCCACCGGCAGCACGGAATTGAGGAACAGCGCCCGATAGCAGTCCGCGACCGCCACCCTCAACGGCAAGCTCAGGCCGAGGCCACGGGCCACCAGGCACCACCGCCACGCGCTGAGCACCGTGGTCAGCAGACCGATGCCGAGCGCGGCCAGCACCGACCTGGTGTCGATCGCCCGCAGCCCTTCCGCGACGGCGTCGCTGCCGAGACGCACCACCAGCGCCAGCAGGATGCCGCCGCCGACGAGAACCCGGAGGTAGGGCCAGAGCCTCCGCGTCACGACGCTTCCGTTGGGAGAGAGAGCACGTCGACGTGGTCCACCACGATCCGCAGCTGTCCGGCGGTGCAGGCGTCGAGCCTGCGGCGCAGGTAGGTGCCCGCCCACCGCGCGAGGTCGGGTTGCTGAGTGCAGGCGGCGCCGATCCATCCCCGCAGCCACTCGTCCGCCAGCTCGGCCTGGTCGGCACCGAGGCGCCACGGGCTGGGCCGGCTCTGCACCACCGTGCCTCGCCGAGCGAACGCCTCGACGGCGGCGGAGCCGGCGTCCGGCCCCAGCAGACGCCTGCCGTCCACGCAGCGCCGTTGGTGCGCGTCGAAGGCGGCCGCGAACGCGGCGTCGAGCGGATCGGACGGAGTCAGCTCGACGCGCCCGGT
>JAOPWG010000062.1 GCA_025965775.1 Modestobacter sp.
CGGTCCGCAACTCCGGCAACGCCCAGTGCCCGGCCTGCACGCTGACCGAGGCGATCACCCGGTCGCTGAACACCACCTTCTACGGCCTGGCCTACGAGGTGGGCGCGGAGAAGGTGCGCAGCACGGCCGTGGCGGCCACGGGGCTGCCGGAGACGTGGTCCTCGGGCGTGCTGGACGGGTCGAGGACGCTGGCCGACGCGCAGACCGGTGAGGTCGGTGGCGACATCGGCATCGGCCGCTACGAGATGCGCCCCGTCGACCAGGCCGTCGGCTTCGCCACCTTCGCCAACGGCGGCACCCGGCACGACGCCCACTTCGTGGCCCAGGTGGCTGACAGCTCCGGTGCCGTGCTGTCCCGGAACGACGGCAGCGCGGGCGCGAAGCAGGTGGTCCCGGCCGACGTCGCCAACGACGTCACCTTCGCCCTGGAGGGCGTGGCCAAGTACTCGAAGCGGCCGCTCGCCGGTAACCGGCCGGTCGCCAGCAAGACCGGTACCCAGGGCCTCAACGACACCGACAACTCCGATGCCTGGATGGTCGGCTACACGCCGTCGATCTCCGCGGCGGTCTGGATGGGCAGCGACAGCACCAACCAGCCGATCGTCAACGCCCAGGGCAGGATCATCTACGGGTCGGGGCTGCCCGGGGCCATCTGGCAACAGTTCATGGACAACGCCCTGGCCGGCACGCCGCAGGAGGGGTTGCCGTCCAAGGCCATCATCAAGGGCGACACCGGCAGGAGTGTCCCGGAGCCGACCACCGCGGCACCTGCGCCGACGACGAGCCGGGCACCGGCGACGACCACCCGGGCCGCGCCGACGACCACCCAGCCGACCCAGACGGCGGAGACCACCACCCCGACGACGACCCCGCCGACGACGACCTCGTCGTCCCCGACCACGGGCCAGGGTCGCGGCGGGGGCGGTCGCACTGGGCAACCGATCGTCCCCGGTCAGCCGGGCAACACCAACGCGGGGCCGAACGGCTGAGGCCGGGCAGGCAGACTCACCGCATGAGCACGACGACGACGGGCCCGTCCGTCCCGGCCGACCGGCCGGGGGACGGGCCCGCCGTCGTCCCGGTCGACCCCGACCGCGTCGTCCCCACCTGGACCGACCCGGTCGTCGCCCAGGCCAGCGAGCTCGTCGGCGGCCCCTGGGGCCGGCACGCGGTGACCGGGCGGGCGCTGTTCTGGACGCCGCTGCGGGTGTGCCTGCTGTTCACCGTGCTCGTGCTGGCGCTGGCCTGGATCAAGCAGGCGCCCTGCGCCGACGGCAACTGGACCGGCTCCAAGCAGTACACCCACTTCTGCTACTCCGACACGGTGCCGCTGTTCGGCCTGCGCGGCCTGGACGCCGGGCAGGTTCCCTACCTGGACTCCCCACTGGAGTACCCGGTGCTGACCGGCGGGTTCATGCAGGTGGCCGCGGTGCTGGCCCGCGCCTACGACGGGCTGGCGACCACCGTCGGGTGGCTGCCGTCGGTCGTCCCGGTGGAGAGCTACTACGTCGTCACCTGCCTGCTGCTGTCGGCCTGCGCCCTGCTGGTGACCCGCTCGGTGCTCGGGATGGCCGGCCGGCGGCCGTGGGACGCGGCGATGGTGGGGCTGTCACCGCTGCTGTTCGTGCACGCGTTCACCAACTGGGACCTGTTCGCCGTAGCGCTGGCGTCGCTGGGCCTGTGGGCCTGGGCGAGGCGGCACCCGGTGCTGGCCGGGGTGCTCATCGGGCTGGGCGCGGCCGCCAAGCTCTACCCGGTGCTGTTGCTGTTCGTGCTCTTCGTGCTGTGCCTGCGTGCCGGGCGGCTGCGGGCCTGGGGCGCTGCCGCGCTGGCCGCCGCGGTCGCGTGGGTGGTCGTGGACGTGCCGATCGCCGTCCTGGCGCCGGACAACTGGGTGCGCTTCTTCACGCTCAACGGCAGCCGCCCCGCCGACCCGGACACGCTGTGGAACATCGCGCTGCACGTGACCGGCAACAGGATCCTGGACGGGCCGCTGGCGGAGGGACAGCCCCCGTCGGTGCTCAACGCCGTGGTGGCCGCTGCGCTGATCGCTCTCGCCGTCGCCGTCGGGGCGCTCGCGCTGCTGGCGCCACGGCGGCCGCGGGTGGCCCAGTTGGCCTTCCTGCTCGTCGCCGGCTTCCTGCTGCTGAACAAGGTGTGGAGTCCGCAGTACTCGCTGTGGCTGCTGCCGCTGGCCGTGCTGGCCCGGCCGCACTGGCGGTCGCTGCTGCTGTGGCAGGCCAGCGAGGCGCTGCTGTGGGTGCCGCGGCTGCTCTGGTACCTGGGCACCGACAAGAAGGGCGTCGACGTCGAGTGGTTCTTCTTCGCCGTCGGGCTGCGCGACGTCGCGGTCGTCGTCCTCATGGGCCTCGTCGTCCGGGACGTCTGGCACCCCGAGCGGGACCGCGTGCGGCAGAGCTGGCCCGGCACCGACGACCCCGCGGGTGGCCCCCTCGACCAGGCCGGGGATGCGGTGACATTGCGACGCGCGGTGACACGGCGACCCCCCGGGCCGCACCGCGGCCGGGTGCCGTGCCCGGCAGCGCTGGACCGTCGCCACCCCCGGTAGGGACGCCGAAGCGGCTCACCGGCGCTGGGGACGGCTCCTGATCGCGGTGCGGCCGTCAGGGTCGCACTGTGCTCCGCAGCAACGCGATCTCCGCCGCGTGGGCGGCGGCGTCTCCGGGGGTCTCCAGCACGATCGCCGCCTCGGCGGCGCGCGCGACCTCCAGCAGCAGCTCCACCGGGATCTCCCCCTCCGACAGCGGGGCGTGCCGGTCGCGGCCGGAGCCGGCCGGGTCGCGGCTGTTGTTCAGGTGCACCAGGTCGATCCGCCCGGTGACCGCCCGGACGTCGTCCACCACCCGGGACAGGTCCCATCCGGCGGCCCAGGCGTGGCAGGTGTCCAGCACGAACCCGGCATCGAACTCACCGACGGCCTCCCAGAGCCGGTCCAGGGCGCCCAGGTCGCGAGCCATCGCGTTGTCCCCGCCGGCGGTGTTCTCGATCAGCACCGGTAGCCCGAAGCCGCCGGAGTCGGCCTGCCGGGCGAAGGTCTTGCGCCAGTTGTCGACGCCGGCCGCCGGGTCGTCCTTGGCCAGCACGTGGCCGCCGTGCACGACCATGCCCCGGGCGCCGATGGCCACCGAGGCCTGCGCGTGCTGGCCGAGCAGCTTGCGGCTGGGGATCCGGATCCGGTTGTTGGTCGAGGCCACGTTGAGCACGTACGGGGCGTGCACGAACACCGCGACGTCCCCGGCGAGCAGGTCGGCGGCGTCGGGGCGCGGCTTGGGCGCCGTCCAGCCCTGGGGATCGGCGAGGAACACCTGGACCCCGTCGGCGTCCATCTCGGCCGCCCGGGCCAGCGGCCCGCCGTCGAGCAGCTCGTTCTCGTCGGTCAGGCCGGGTCCGACATGGACCCCGATCGGGTGGTTCGCCACCCCCGGGACAGTAGTTCGCCCTTTTCTCGAGGTGCGGCCGTATCGCCGGGGTCACATCATCGTTCAGCAACGTGACCGGGGTTACTGACCGGTAGCTGTCGTCAGTGTCGACGTGGAGGTGCTCAGTGCGGGGTCAGATCCGTCGAACGGCCGGGCGTGCGCTCGCTCTCGCCCTGGCCGGGTGGGTGCTGGCGATGGGCGGGTCGGTCCTGCTGGCGCCCTCCGCGAGTGCGGAACCGGCGGTCACCGTGGCCATCCGCGACCTGACCCCGCCACTGGTGAGCGTGGACGCCGGTGGCTCGGTCACCTTCGTCAACCAGATCGCCGACAAGCCGGTGCAGGTCGGCGGCGGGCTCCTGCCCACACTGGTCAACGTCACCGCGCACACCGACGTCACGCTGAAGGTGCCCTCGGGGACCAAGCCGCTGCCGGCCGGGGCCAGCGTCACCGAGACCTTCGCCGCCACCTGCGTGGGTTGCACGATCACCTACACCTACCGGCTGCAGAGCAGCGCCTCGCTGACCTCCGCGGTCACCGACGCAGCCCTGAAGATGCTGCCCCCGCTCCCGGCCCCGACGCCGTTCGTGGTCAACACCCTGGTGCCACTGCCGAACCTGCCCTCGCTGAACCTGCCGCGGGTGCCGGCGGTGACCGTGCCGGCCCCCTCCGGCCCGACCCCGCAGGTCCCGCAGGTCCCCACCCCGGCGGCCCCGGCTCCCCACCCCCCGGCGCCCGGGTCCGGGGCACCGGCGGACGGCGGTGCGCAGACCGTGAACGGCACCCCTTACAGCTACGGGACCTCCGGCGGGGCTGCGCAGCTGGCCCCGACGGCGTCCTCGGCGGTGTCCGCGCTGGCCAGCTCCTACCTGCCGGGTCAGGCGATGGGTCGCCGGGACGCCACCGGAAGCGGCGGCGTGGTCGGTGACTACGACGGCGCATCGGTGCCGGTCTTCGGTCAGCTCGCCGGCCTGGACACCGCGGTGACCGGCCAGGACGGCGCGGTGTCCCCCGACGCCGCCGGGACCGCTGCCGGGACGGGGCTGAGCGTGCCGGCGCTGCTGGCTTTCATCGCGCTGGCGGGGGCCTCCTCGGCCCTCGTGCGCAGCATCCGGCTCCAGGGGGCGCGCCGCTGACCCGGTCGCCGAGCCGGCCGCCGGACGTCGACGTCCAGCTCACCGCCGTCCCCGGTCGACCACGCTGGTAGCCTGTCGGGTGCACGTTCGCAGCTGGCACCTGTCCGCTCGGGCGCGCGACGCGTGTACGACCCTCCTGCTGCAGATGTTCTGCAGCCGCTGAGACCAGAGGAGGTGGGGTTCTCCGTGCGTCACTACGAACTGATGGTCATCCTCGACCCTGAGCTCGAGGAGCGGACCATCGCTCCCAGCCTCGACCGGTTCCTGACCGTCGTCACCAGCCGTGGCGGCAACATCGGCAAGGTCGACATCTGGGGCCGGCGTCGGCTGGCCTACGAGATCAACAAGCGTCCTGAGGGCATCTACGCCGTCATCGACATCAACGCCGAGCCCTCCGCCGTGGCGGAGCTGGACCGGCAGCTGAACCTCAACGAGTCGGTGCTGCGCACCAAGCTGATGCGGCCCGAGGTCCACTGACCATGGCTGGCGAGACGGTCATCACCGTCATCGGCAACCTCACGTCGGACCCGGAACTCCGGTTCACGCCGTCCGGGGCGGCCGTCGCCAACTTCACCGTCGCCTCCACCCCGCGGACGTTCGACCGTCAGTCCTCGGAGTGGAAGGACGGAGAGGCGCTCTTCCTGCGCTGCAACGTCTGGCGGCAGGCGGCGGAGAACGTCGCCGAGTCGCTCACCCGCGGTTCGCGGGTCATCGTCTCGGGGCGGCTCAAGCAGCGCTCGTTCGAGACGAAGGAAGGCGAGAAGCGCACCGTCGTCGAGCTCGAGGTCGACGAGGTCGGCCCGTCCCTGCGCTACGCCACCGCCAAGGTCACCAAGGCCCAGCGCGGTGAGGGTGGCGGCGGGTTCGGCGGCGGCGGCGGTGGCGGCTTCGGTGCCGGTGGTGGTGGCGGGTCGAGCGACCCGTGGTCGACCCCGCCGGCATCCAGCGACGAACCGCCCTTCTGATCCTCTCTCCCTGAACACATCTCCCTGGAGAACCCCGTGCCCAAGCCCCCCATTCGCAAGCCGAAGAAGAAGGTCTGCCAGTTCTGCAAGGACAAGGCGACCTACGTCGACTACAAGGACACGACCCTGCTGCGGAAGTTCATCTCCGACCGCGGCAAGATCCGTGCCCGCCGCGTCAGCGGCAACTGCAGCCAGCACCAGCGGGACGTCGCCGTGGCCGTGAAGAACAGCCGTGAGATGGCCCTGCTGCCCTACACCTCCACGGCGCGCTGATCATGAGCACGATGAAGCTCATCCTCACCGCTGAGGTCACCGGTCTCGGTTCCTCCGGTGACACCGTCGAGGTCAAGGGCGGGTACGCCCGCAACTACCTCCTCCCCCGTGGGCTGGCGATGCTGTCGACCCGCGGGGCGGAGAAGCAGATCCAGAGCCTGCGCCGGGCGCGTGCCGCCCGCGACGTGCGCTCGCTGGAAGAGGCCCAGTCGGTGGCCGCGCAGCTGTCGAACCTGACCGTCACGCTGCCGGCCCGCGCCGGCGAGGGTGGCCGCCTCTTCGGGCGGATCACCACTGCCGATGTCGTCGCCGCGGTGACCGCTGCCGGCGGCCCCGCGCTCGACCGTCGCCGGGTCGAGCTGCCCAGCAGCATCAAGAGCACGGGCACCCACACCGTCACGGTGCGGGTGCACCCGGAGGTCAGCACCCCGCTGACCCTCGAGGTCGTCGCCGGCTGACGTGGCCGGCTGACACCAGCTCGCACTGCACTGCCCATGAGGGGCGTCGGACTCCGGTCCGGCGCCCCTCGTGGTGTTCGGTGGCCGGTGCCGCGCCCCAGGAACGAGGGCCGTCGGCGTGGCGGCTCGCCCGGGCTGTGACGGATGTGAAGAACTTCCTCGACTTTCTCCCGTCCACAGCCGGTGCAGGATCCCGCCGCAGGTGACGGGCGGGTTGCCGGCGGACGACGGGCAGCTGTCCCCGCGGTACCCACACCCCGTCTGCCGCCGTCCACCGACTTGTCCACAGCTTGTGCAGAGAACCGTGCACACCGGTGTTGGACGTGGCACCCCGCGCTTCCTAACGTCACCTCAGCCACCGCCGGGCGCGAAGTGTCAGTGCCCGGCGGTAGCAAGGACCCGGCGGTCTCGCCGGGTGACCCCGTAGCGGTCCGTGTGGCTGCCGGGTGCGCCCATGAGTGGGCGACGAGAGATGGGGGATCCAGACGTGGCAGTGGTCGACGACATCAGCCGACCGAGGGCGACAGCTCCGGAGTACGACCGGCAGCCGCCTCAGGACGTCGCCGCGGAGCAGTCGGTGCTCGGCGGGATGCTGATGTCGAAGGACGCCATCGCCGACGTGGTGGAGGTCCTGCACGGCGCGGACTTCTACCGCCCGGCCCACCAGGTCGTCTTCGACTGCATCCTCGACCTCTACGGCCGTGGTGAGCCCGCCGACGCGATCACCGTCGCCGCGGAGCTGAACCGGACCGATCAGCTGTCCAAGATGGGCGGGGCGGTCTACCTGCACACGCTCATCGCCTCCACGCCGACCGCGGCCAATGCCGGCTACTACGCGGCGATCGTCTCCGAGCAGGCCGTGCTGCGGCGGCTGGTGGAGGCCGGCACGCGCGTCGTCCAGCTGGGCTACGGGGCGGCCGGCGGCAAGGGCGACGTCGACGACATCGTCGACCGGGCACAGCAGGAGATCTACGACGTCACCGAGAAGCGGATGAGCGAGGACTACTCACGTCTCGAGGACATCCTGCAGCCGACGATGGACGAGCTGGACGCGATCGCCTCCCGGGGAGGAACCGCCCGCGGGGTGCCCACCGGCATCCGTGACCTCGACGAGCTCACCAACGGCCTGCAGGCCGGTCAGATGGTCGTCATCGCGGCTCGACCTGGCGTAGGCAAGAGCACCTTGGGCCTGGACATCGCCCGGTCGGCGTCGATCCACAACCATCAGCCGGCCGCCATCTTCTCCCTGGAGATGAGCAAGCACGAGATCACCATGCGTCTGCTGTCGGCGGAGGCGAAGGTGCCGCTGCACCACATGCGCGCCGGCACGCTGTCGGACGAGGACTGGTCCAAGCTGGCCCGCCGGATGGGCGAGATCGCCGACGCCCCGCTCTACATCGACGACTCCCCGAACATGACGATGATGGAGATCCGGGCCAAGGCGCGGCGGCTCAAGCAGCGCAACGACCTGAAGCTGGTGGTCATCGACTACCTGCAGCTGATGACCTCGGGCAAGCGGGTGGAGAGCCGTCAGCAGGAGGTCTCGGAGTTCTCCCGCGCGCTGAAGCTGC
>JAOPWG010000478.1 GCA_025965775.1 Modestobacter sp.
CGAACCGTGCATCGCGGCCTTCGCCGGGGACGGCGCCGCCCAGGTCGAGCTCACCGCCGTGCACCGCGCTGCGGCGACGGACTTCCCGGCCGGGATCAAGCGGCTGGTCGCCGAACGCTTCGGCGTCTCATCGGTGACCCGCGTGGGCAGCTGAGCTCCGCGGCCCACGACCGCCTCGGGCGCACGAGGATTCTGCAGCTGCACCGAGGAGGCCGGAGCGTGGTTGCTCGAGGCACTGGCCGGCGGCCCCGGGCTCATGGAGCCTGGTGCTCCGACCGAGCCGCTCACCTGGGGGGCAGCAGGCCGCCCCGCGAGTAGCTGGGCCAGTCGAGGCTCCAGTCGCTCCAGCCGTCGGTGACCGGGATGGTCTGGCTGGTGCCGGTGTGCACCCAGGTCACGGGGTCCCCGATCAGCGACCAGTTGTAGTACCACTCGGCGTCGGCCGGGCGGAGGTTCGTGCAGCCGTGGGAGAGGTTCTGTTTCCCGATCTGGCCGTTCCAGTAGGCGTCGTGGATGAACTCCCCGCTGTGGGTCACCCGCACCGACCAAGGCACCTCGATGTCGTAGGGCGGGTTCTCGCCGGGGTTGCTCTTCATCTCCTGGGGGTTGGCCTTGGCCATCACGACCTTGGTCCCGAGGTATGTGGGCGTCGTCGCCTTGCCGAGCGACACCGGCACCGTTCGCACCGACCGGCCATCGGAGCTGATCGTCATGGTGTCGACGCCAGGTGTGCCGTCGACGGTGGCCAGGTGCGCCGCACCGGTGCTCATGTCGAGGGTGACGTCGTTGCCGAACGTGAGGCCGCGCCCGGCCCGCAGGCCCCTGATCGGCATCGACACGTGGACGGCGGCGTGCCCGGGCCAGTACTGCGCCGTCCGGTAGTGCGCCTCGATGCCGGCCCCGGATCGGGACGGAGGCTCCCAGTACCAGGCCCCGCCGGCCGGCCTGCCGTTGACCGTCACGGTGACGGCCCGGTCGAATACGGTCGCGTCGGTGACCTTCTTGTCGAAGTAGGCGATGATCGGCATCCCCACGCCGTAGGTCCGGCCGTCGTTCTCGAAGAGGCTGACGTGCACCGGCGTCGATGACGCCGCGGGCGGGGCCGCGCTGGACGCGGAGCTGGCGATAGGGCTGCCCAGCACCTCGACGAACAATGCAGCGGCGGCGAGCAGCGGCAGGGCCCGTCGGGCGGCGCTCCGGTGTGCGTGCATCTGTCCCCCCGGCTCTGGACCACCCGCTGGCATGTCTGTCCATGGAACCCCGTCGGCCGGACGCTGCCCAGTGGGCTGTGCGCGGGCAGGGCCTCAGCCGTCCGTCGATGACGCACCGCGATGCCGTCGGCCGCTCCCCGTGACCTGGTCGAGCCGAAGGGGGACGGATCCCTGCCGCCCCGGCCCTGGGGCCGCACATCGACCCGTCCGCCTACCTCGTCGCCGCGGCTTGACTGCCGGCCCCCGTCCCCGCTGGGGACGGGCCTCCGAGGCCGCGGCGGAGCGGCTCACGGGCGCGCTCGAACGCCGCCGTGCCCGGCAGGCACCCCGAGCAGCCGGCTCCGCGACCAAAGGGCTCCGGTCTCCTCGCGGCACCGGCGAGGAGGATGTTCCCGGACCACAGCGACGGATCCGCCGCCACATGTGCCGCCGGCACAGGGGTAGGGACGGGACATGCTGCAGGTGATCGGCGCGGGGCTGCCGCGTACCGGGACGTCATCGACGAAGGCCGCGCTGGAACGGCTCGGCTTCGGCCCCTGCTACCACATGTTCGAGATCATCACGCACCCCGGTCACGTGGACCGGTGGCTACCGGCTGCCACCGGTCAGCCGCTGGACTGGGGCCGTGTGCTCGCCGGCTATCGGGCCACACAGGACTGGCCTGCCAGCCACTTCTGGCGTGAGCAGGCCGCGGCCTTCCCGGAGGCCAAGGTCGTCCTGACCGTGCGTGATCCGCACGGCTGGTTCGTCAGTTTCCGGTGGCTGATCGCCCGCGGGGCCGCCCTGAACCACCGGGGACAGCTGTCGGGGCAGGCCGCCGGCATCATGGACGGGATGCGGCGGTTGACCCCCGTGATGGACACCATCGGCCGGTCGATGTTCGGTCCCGACTGGCACTTCGGGATGGACATGACGGACGAAGAGGCGGCCGTGGCGGCGTTCCACCGGCACGCGGCGGCGGTCAGGGAGGTCCTGCCCGCTGATCGGCTCCTCGTCTTCGACGTCCGCGAAGGCTGGGGTCCCCTCTGCGACTTCCTCGGTGTCGAGCAGCCGGACGAGCCGTTCCCGCACCTCAACGACGCGCAGACCATGCAGCGCAACATCGAGCAGATGATGGCCACGGGCCACGTCGTGTCGCCGTTCGAGGACACGCGCTGAGCTCCCCGACCGGGTGTGAAGGAGGCATCGTGATCCTGGTGACCGGGGCGACCGGACGGGTCGGTCGCCATGTCGTCGGCCAGCTTCTCCAGGCACACGAGGAGGTGCGCCCGGTCAGCCGCAATCCCGAGCGCGCCGCCCTTCCAGCGGGGACGGCGGCCGTCCGCGGCGACCTGGCCGAGCCGGAATCGCTGCGGACGGCGCTGGTGGGCGTCGACCGCGTGTTCATCTTTCCCGCAGCAGCGCCGCTCGACCGATTCCTGGAGCTGGCGCGGGACGCCGGGGTGCGCTCGGTCGTCCTGCTGTCGTCGTCCGCGGCGGCCGACGAGGAACCCAACGCGATCGGCCGGATGCATCTGATGCACGAGCGAGCCGTGGCCGCCTCCCGCCGGTCACCGACACCGACACCGACACCGACACCGACACCGACAACACCACCCAGGAGGTGAGCAGCCAGACCACCATCCCGGCCCGCAGTGCCTGACCAGACTTGAAGATCACGCGGTAGCCGTCACACACCACGCCAGCGGACTTGACCTCTTGAGGCCGCAGGAGAGCGAGCGCATGATCGAGGCGGGAACGACGCCGACACCGAAGGAACGGAGAGCCCGGGCCCGATCGAGCCGTACGACGACGATCACGGTTCGGCGCAGCCGGTGGTCCTGGTCCACGGCTCCCCCGGACGTCGACGGGGGGACCTGGGGCCGGGTGTCCCGGGTAGGAGCCGACGAGCCGGGCACGGCAGTCCGGCCGGCTGCCGGCGGGAACGGCATGACCGCCGACGGCGCACTGCCGACACGTGGCGTGCCGCGCCGCGCCGGACTCGGAGGGGTTCGGGGCTGCCCGGTCCGAGCACGCAGTCCGCGCCCCTGAGGAGGACTTCGACGTGGGAGTCAGCGTGCGATCCTGCCACGAGCCCCCGCCCACCGTGTCGCAGCAGGCGCGAGTCCGGTGAGCGTGGCCGGGCCGGCTCGTTGATGGTGAGCCGGCGGCGCTGCTCGGTCACGTCCGTGGCGATGGTGGCTGTCCAGGCGACGGTGCCCGCATGCATGCATGACTGCTTGCGGAGGGGGAATCCCCGAGGGGCGGGTTCCTCCGCGCCTTCTCAGGAGGTCATCATGATCTTGCTGATCGTCGCTGCTGTTTTCGTCGTCCTGTGGCTAGTGGGCTTCTTGGCCTTCCACGTCACGGTTTTCGCCATCCACCTGTTGCTGATCGCAGCGGTCATTGCCCTCATCGCCCACTTCGTCGTGGGTCGGCGATCTGGTCGAACTCGAGTCTGAATCCCTCGCCAGGGGACGCCCGGGATTGTCTCTCTGCCCGGGTGTCCCGGCCTGGCGCAGGCCAACACACTGGCCCATGCGGGCACCGAGGGGCAGGGCGCACGCGGTCGGTGAGGAGGCGCAGGCGCATGACGGCCCAAGAGCCGACCTCCCGGGCGGAAGTCGACACGATCGCCATGCTTTCGACCCGGGTACATCCCGGACTCCGCAAGCGTCTCAAGCGCTATTCCGTCGAGTCGGACAAGTCCATGCAGGAGATCGTCGAAACGGCGATCACGCGCTATCTGGATGCCGAAGACCAAGCCTGAGCCTTGCACGGTGAAGCAGACCCGGCCGCCAGCCGCTTGCGAGCCCGGCCACGTGCCCGATGAGCCTGGCGGCAGAACTGATCCGGATGACGCTGAGAGCCGTCCAGGCGGCCCAGCAGGATGGCGGTGCCAGCGGCCAGGGCAGCCGACACCGAGGACCGGATAGCCCGGACTCCCGCAGGCAGGAGACAGTGGCTGCCTCGAGGTCCACGACGCGTGCCCGGACGGTCATGGTCGGGCCCTCCACCGATCCCTGCCCCTCCGGGAGGGACGGCATCCCGGGAGCGGAGCTCGCCCGCCTCGGCTACGGCCGATACGCAGTGCCGGTCGAGCTCGACCGCTGACTGCGCCACGGGCCCCCGACGAACGGGGTTCCCTGCGAGGCGCCGCTCCGGGCGGTGGCCGCCCCGTACGCCGCTGCGCTATGGAACGCCGGAGTTCATGTCCCCACGGCTCGCCGTCGTGGGGGTTCCGTCGTCTCCGGGGACGGTGGCGGATTGGCCGAACAGCTCTGCTGCGGACGCCGTGGTCTCGGCCTCGTGTCGAGGGGGATACCCGGCCCGATTCGGGTCCGCCGGAGCGGCCATCCGAGCAGGATGGGTCCATGCCACCGTTGTTCACCGGCGTCGGTGTCGCGCTGGTCATCCTCTTCCAGGACGATGGCGCCCTGGACGCTCCTGCGACCGCCGACCTGTCCGTCCGGCTGGTGGCCCTCGGCGTGCGAGCCGTGCTCGTGGCCGGGACCACCGGAGAGCCCTCGACTTGGCCCCGGTGGAGCGCAGCGCTCTGATCAGCGCCGTGCGCGCGGCGATCCCCGGCGACGTGCCGGTGATCGCCGGCACCGGAGCCGCGACCGGACCACAGACTGCCGAGCTGACCGAGCGGGCCCTCGACGCGGGTGCCGACGCCGCCCTGGCGCTCTCGCCCCCCGGCGTCGCCGATCCGCGCACGTACTACGACCGGGTCGCCAAGGCGGCGGCCGGTCGCCCGCTGCTGGCTTACCACTTCCCGTTCGCCTCCGGCCCCGGTATACCCGTGGACCTGCTGCCCGACCTGCCGGTGTCCGGCCTCAAGGACTCATCCGGGGACGCCGACCGGCTGCTGGACGAGATCGGGGTCTTCCCCGGCGTTCTCTACACCGGCTCGGCGACGCTGCTGAGCATGTGGGGAGCGGTTGGCGCGGAAGGGGCACTGCTGGCCCTCGCGAACGCCGCGCCCGAACCGTGCATCGCGGCTTTCGCCGGGGACGGCGCCGCCCAGGTCGAGCTCGCCGCCGTGCACCGCGCTGCGGCGGCTGATTTCCCGGCCGGGATCGAACGGCTGGTCGCCGAACGCTTCGGCGTCTCATCGGTGACCCGCGTGGGCAGCTGAGCTCCGCGGACCACGACCGCCTCGGGCGCGAGGATTCTGCAGCTGAACCGAGGAGGCCAGAGCGTGGTTCCTCGAGGCACTGACCGGCAGCTCCGGCTCGTGGAGCCTGGTGCTCCGGCCGAGCCGCTCACCTGGGGGGTAGCAGCCCGCCCTGCGAGTACCTGGCCCAGTCGAGGTTCCAGTCGCCCCAGCCGTCGGTGACCGGGATGGTCTGGCTGGTGCCGGTGTGCACCCAGGTCACGGGGTCCCCGATCAGCGACCAGTTGTAGTACC
>JAOPWG010000484.1 GCA_025965775.1 Modestobacter sp.
GGTGGTGGTTCATGGTGATCAGGCAGAACAGGTGGTCGTCGTACTCGGTGACGGTCTTGCCGGGCCAGTGCTTGTAGGTGGCCCCGACCTCGAACTCCTCGTAGTACCGGCCGAACTGCATCTGCGCTCCCGCTGGTCGACATCAGGCGACGGACGACGCGGTGGGAGTGCCTTGGGCGCCGTGATCCGGGAACCGGAACGCGAGCGGCCCGCCACGGAGCATCGGTGACCCGTCTGGACGGGCGCCGATCCTACGATGGCGCCGTGCAGCTGCAGTCCGCCCCTGACCTGCCCGCGGAGGCCGACGTCGTCCGGCTCTCCGCGGCGGGGCGGATCTGGCGCCTGGTCTCCGCTGCCGTCGTGCTGGCCCTGCTGCTGGTGGGCACCGTCTGGGGCGATGACTCGGCGTTCCCGTTCGGCCCGTTCCGGATGTACGCCACCCGCGCCGACCCCGACGTCCCGGTCATCTCCACCCGGGTGGTGGGGATGACCGACGCGGGGGCGGAGGTGCGACTCAGCGGCGGCGAGGTGGGGCTGCGGCGGGCGGAGTTCGAGGGGCAGTTGCCCCGGCTGGAGGAGCACCCCCAGTTGCTGGGCCTGCTGGCCGAGTCGTATGCCCAGCAGCACCCGAGCGCACCGGAGCTGGTGTCGGTGCAGGTGGTTCAGCGGCGCTTCGAGCTGCGCAACGGCACCCAGACCGGCGCCTTCTCCGACACCGTCCTGGTCGCCTACGCCCTGGCAGGCTCGTCATGAGCGGACCGACGTCCACCCCGGCCGGGGTCGTGCCTGCCTCCCCGGTCAGCGGCCGCTGGTGGTTCCGTCCGGTGCCGCTGGCCCGCGTCGCGGTGTTCCGGGTGATCGCCTACCTGTTCATCCCGGTCGACGTCTTCCTCACCACCGCCTGGGTGCGGGCGCACGCCGACGTGCCCACCGCCTACTACCAGCCGCTGGTCATCGGCCGGCTGCTGCACCTCCCCACCCCCACCTCCACGGTGGTGTTGGTGGTGCAGTGGGCGCTGGTCGTCGCCGCGGTCGCGGCGGCGACCGGGCGCGCCCCGCGGCTGCTGGGCACGGCCGTCTTCCTCCTCGACGGGGAGTGGATGGTCATCGCGATGAGCTACGGCAAGGTCGACCACGACCGGATCGCGTTCCTCGTGGCACTGGCGATGCTGCCCACGATCGGCCGGGCGCGGTTCCGCGACCGTCGCCCGTCGGAGTCGGCCGGGTTCGCGATGGCCGCCGTGCTGGTCGCGGTGATGCTCACCTACTTCTTCGCCGCCTGGGCGAAGATGCGCTTCGGTGGCTGGGACTGGGCGACCGGCTCGACCCTGACCCGCGCCCTGGTGCGCCGCGGCACCGGCCTGTCGATGTGGACGCTCGACGTGGCGTGGTTGCTGCCCCTCGCGCAGTGGGTGATGCTCGCGTTCGAGTTCGCCTCACCGCTGATCCTGCTGGTGCGCAGCGACCGGGCCCGGATCGGCCTGGCGGCCTTCCTGCTCGGCTTCCACGTGATGGTCTACGCCGGCGTCGGCATCATCTTCCTGCCGCACTGCATCGCCATCCTGTCGATCCTGCCGTGGGAGCGGCTGACCGCACCCAGCACGCCCGCCCTGGCCGGCGACTCGGTGGCGGTGGGCGCCGCCGGCGATTGAGCCCGCTCGCCGCCGGGCCGGTCAGATCATCGCGCCGATCCGGGCGGCCATCTCCGCCTCGTGCTGCTGGTAGGCCGATGCGACGCCGGTGAGCAGCTGCCCCATGCCGGTGAGCGCCTCGCTGACCCCCTGACTGGACAGCCGCCACTGCTCGTACAGCTCACTGAACTGCACGGCGGCCTGGCTGTCGGTCCAGCCCGCCAGCACCGAGCTGTTGATGCTGCTGGACAGCGTGGCGTGCCGGGACGTGGTGTCCGCCGCCTCGCCCTGGCACTGCCCGGCCATCGTGTGCAGCGTCGCGATGTCGACCTTCATGACCCCTCCTCGAGTCCGGGTACCTCCCGGTCGGCCCGACGCTAAGGGCATGGCGGCCGGCCGGGCGCCGGCTGTCCACAGCCGGGGCGTCCGTCCACAGACCGCCCGCGGAGCGCCCCACGCACGGTCCGCCGACGGCACGATCGACCGCGTGCCCGCAGCCGCCGAACCCGACGTCCCGGTCCCGACCTCCTCAGCGGGCGACCCCCGGGGGACCCGGACGTGGACTCTGTGGACCCCCGACGGTGCCGTCGACGTCGAGGTGGGAGGCGTCGACACGGCGACCGTCGCCGACGTCCTCACCGCCCTCGCCGACGACGTCGGCGTGGTCGCCCGCGCCCTGTGGTCCGGCTCGTCGCCGCTGCCGGACTCGACCACGCTGTCCGCGGCCGCTCTCCGTCACGGTGCGGTCCTCGGCCTGGACCGGCCCGGACCGCGCGAGGGCATCGACGGTGGCGCACCGGCGGGATCCGGCGCCCTCGAGCTCCAGGTGGTCGGCGGTCCGGACGCCGGCCGGGTGCTGCCACTCGGCCGTGGTGACCTGGTCCTCGGGCGGAGCACGGCGTGCGGCTTCGCGCTGACCGATCCCGACGTGTCACGTCGGCACGCGCTGGTCAGCGTGGGCGGCGGCCAGGTCACCGTGACCGACCTCCGGTCGAGCAACGGCACCCTCCTCCGCACGTCCACCGGCACGCTCCCGCTCGGCGAGCACCCGCGGGCCTGGGCGGTGGGCGCGACGCTGCTGATCGGGGCCACTTCCCTGCGGCTCAGCGGCCCGCGGGGCGCGCCGCTGGACTGCACCCCGGCTCCCGCCGGCCGGGTCCTCGTCCGACCGGTGCACGGCGCGCGGTCCCCGGCCGCGGAGGTGACCGTCCGGGCCCCGACCACACCCTCGGACCCGGGCCGCCGCCGGCTCGGCTGGGTGGCGCTCACCCTGCCCGCGGTGGGCGGTCTGTTCATGGCCTGGCTGATGTCCGCGCCGCAGTTCCTGTTCTTCGCGCTGCTCAGCCCGGTGGTGGCCGTCGCCGGCTGGGCGTCGGACCGGCTGACCGGCCGACGCGAACGCCGCCGGATGACCGCCGATCACGCCGTTGCCCTGGCCCGGTTCGAGCGCGACCTGGCGGCGGCGGTCGCTACGGCGATCAGCACCGTCGAGGAGGCGTACCCCGACCCCGCACACCTGGCGACCGCCGTCCGGCGGCGATCCAGCCCCCTCTGGTCCCGGACCCGCGCCAGCTCCGACCTGCTCGTGGTGCGCCTGGGCACCGGTCGGGGGCGGACGTCGGTGACCCGGGTCGACGGCGACGGAGCCCGCGCCCCCGTGGTGGCCGACCACCTGCCGGTGACCGTGGACCTGGCGGCCGTGGGGACCCTCGGGCTCGTCGGCCCGCGGGCCCGCACCACCGGCGCGGCCCGCGCGCTGGCCCTCCAGCTGACGGCCCTGGCACCCCCTGGCGCCCTTCGGCTCGTGGTGGTCACGACGAGGGGGCACCTGGCGGACTGGCGGTGGACCCGCTGGCTCGCCTCGGTCACCACGATCGTCCACCCCGATGACGGTGCGGCGGCCGGCGAGGACGCCGGTGGGGCCGGCCCACTCATCCGCCTGCTGGCCGGCACCCAGCTCCCCGGCCCGGGGACGGTCGTCCTGCTCGACGCCGCGGTGGGTGGCGGCACCGCCTCGGCTCTGGCCGCCGTCCAGGATCTGGTCTGCGTGGCCCTGGCGCCCTCGGAGAGCGCGCTGGCCGTGTCCCCCTCCGCCTGCCTCGTCGTCACCGGGGAGACCGGCGCCCAGGGTCGGTTACGGCTGCCCGGCCCCGAGGAGGACCGCGGGCTCGACCTCGACGGCGTGCCCGAGGCCGTCGCCGAGGCCACCGCCCGGTCACTGGCGGCGCTGGCCCCGCCCGCCACCTCCGCCGGCCTGCCGGACACCGCCGTGCTGGCCGAGCTCCCCAGCGGCGGCCTGACCCTCGACTACGACACGGGGCGGACCTCCGGCCGGTGGGACCGCCGTCGCACCACGCTGACCTGCACCGTGGGCCGGGCGGAGCAGGGTCCGCTCACGCTGGACCTGTGCACGCAGGGCCCGCATCTGCTCGTCGCGGGGACCACTGGGTCGGGGAAGTCGGAACTGCTGCAGA
>JAOPWG010000499.1 GCA_025965775.1 Modestobacter sp.
GGATGCCCAGGGCGATGGCGGTGACGGCCATCGTGATCGAGATCCAGATGGGCCCGAGCACCGACCGCCGGTAGCGCTGACGGATGTCCTGCCAGCCCAGGTGCCCCCACAGCTCGCGCTGCCGCCATCCGTCGATGAGGTCGTCACCCGCTCGGCGCCAGCTCCTCGTGCCCGGGGCGACGGTGGCGGTCATGGGCCCCACGCTACCTGTGCACGCAGAGGGCCCGGCACCGCGAACCGCAGTGTGCCGGCCCCGGATGCGCCGCTCGGTCAGTTGACGTGCACTGTGGCCACACCGGTCCCATCGGACACGGTGATGTAGCCCCGCTGGAAGTCCGTCCGTGTGCCCCCGGACACACGCTGGGCGTCGGATGTCGGGTAGCCCAGCCTCCCCTTCTCCCAGCCCGTGCCGGCCCACGCCTGGAGCACCGCGCCGCGCAGCGCATGGGCCCCCGTGGTCGGGCTCCAGTAGATCGACCCGCCCTCGAAGTGGGCGAAAGCCCCCTTCCCGTCCGGCGGGACGGTGACGTCCGTGGTCGGGTAGCCGAGCGCGCCGCGCTCCCACCCGTTGGCCCCCCAGGCGTCGAGCACGGGACCGCGGAGCACGTGCGCCCCGGTCGCCGGGCTCCAGTAGACGGCGCCGTTCTGGAAGTAGGCGAAGGAGCCCGTGCCGTCCGGCGGGACGGTGACGTCCCTGGTCGGGTACCCGAGCGAGCCCTGTTCCCAGCCGGTGCGGGTCCAGGCGTCGAGCACCGGCCCACGCAGGACGTGCGCGCCGGTGGCCTGACTCCAGTAGACGGCTCCACCCTGGAAGTAGGAGTACTGGCCCTTGCCGTCCGGTGTGACCACCACGTCGGTGGTCGGGTAGCCCAGCGCGCTGCGCTCCCAGCCGGCCGCAGCCCATGCGTCGCGCACCACGCCGCGGAGGACGTGCGCACCGGTCGGCCGGGTCCAGTAGACCGACCCGCCCTGGAAGTGCACGTACCGGCCGGCCCCGTCCGGGGTCGTCGTGACGTCGGTGGTCGGGTACCCCAGTGGCCCCTGCTCCCAGCCCGCGGTGCCCCAGGCGGCGAGGAACTCAGCCGGTAGCGCATGGGTGCCGGTGGCGGACATCGAATAGACCGCCCCGTTCAGGAACTGCTGGTACGTGGCCTTGCCGTCCGGTGTCGTGCGGACGTCGGAGCTCGGCGCGCCCAGGACAGCCGCGCCGCCGGCGGTGGTCAGCGCCGCCTGGAAGGCCTTCGACACCGCGTGGGCTCCCCCGGCAGCCGTCGCGTAGACCGTGCCGCCCTGGAAGGCCTGCATCGTCGTGGCCGTGCCGGCCGCGGCGTCGCCGGTCACCGTCGCCGCCGCGGTCGGGTAGCCCAGCGGCCCGGACTCCCAGCCCGACCGGGCCCACACCGCGCGCACCTCGAGCGGCACGACGTAGGTGCCGGCGCCCACCACATACAGGGAACCGCCTTCGAAGTTCTGGTAGCGGGCCTTGCCGTCCGGTGTCGAGCCGGCGTCGTCGACCGGGAGACCGAGGTCCCCGTCCGCTCCACCGGCGGCGAGGTAGCCGGTCAGCAGCGTCCCGGTGACGGCGTGTCCGCCGGTCGCCGGCGAGGTGTAGACCTGCCCACCCTGGAAGGTCATGACCTGGCCGCGCCGGTCCGTGGTCGCAACGGCGTCCGAGGTGGGGTAGCCGAGCGGACCGCCCTCCCAGCCGGCGGCCGCCCAGCCGTCCCGGACAGCCGTCGGCACGACGTGGCTCCCGAGCGTGGCGTGCACGTAGACCGACCCGCCCGAGAAGGTGCCGTACTGCGCCTTGCCGTCCGGAGTCGTCCCGACGTCACCTACCGGGAGGCCGAGGCTCCCGCCGTCCGCACCGGCCGCGAGCCAGGCGTCCCGCACCGGGCCAGCGAGCAGGCGGGCACCGGTCGCCTGCGACCAGTACAGCCAGCCACGCTGGAACCCGACCACCTGACCAGTGCCCCCCGGGGTGGCAACCTGGTCTGCGACGGGGTACCCGAGGGTCCCGTTCTCCCACCCAGTGGCCGCCCAGCGGTCCCGGATCGGGGTGAGCAGGAGCCGGGCGCCGGTGCCGGAGGTCCAGTAGACCGACCCGTTCTGGAAGTGCGCAAAGCGGGCGACGCCGTCGGGGGTGGACGCCACATCGCTCACCGGCAGACCGAGGGGGCCGGACTCCCAGCCCGACGCGGCCCACCGGTCACGGACCGTCCCGCTGAGGACGTGCGCCGCGGTGGCCTGCGACCAGTAGATCGAGCCCCGCTCGAAGTGCGTGTACTGGGCCTGACCGTTCGGCGTCGTCGCCTGGTCGCTGGTCGGGTATCCCAGGCTCCCGCCCTCCCAGCCCGCGGTTCCCCACTTGTCGCGCACCGCGCCGGCCACCGTGTGGGCCCCGGTGGCCGACGACCAGTAGAGGGACCCGCTCTGGAAGGCCTGGAAGCACCCGGCGGCCGCCAGGCCGCAGGTGGTGTCGCCGACGGGGTAACCCAGCGAGCTGCGCTCCCAGCCCATCTGGGCCCACCTGTCCCGCACCGCGCCGTTGGACACCACGTGGGCACCGCTGTTCGGCGACCAGTAGATGGCCCCCTTCGCGTACCCCTGCCAGCAGCCCCCGTCGGTCAGGCCGCAGACGACGCTCCCCTGGATGCCGCCCAGGGTGCCGGCCGACCCGCCCATCGCGGCGTACCGGCCGGTCACCTGTGAGGCGCCGGGCACCTGCGTAGAACCGAACCAGTCGGTGAAGTAGATGTAGAAGTTGCGGTTGCCGTAGGCCGAGCACGCGTCCCCGGAGCCGGCGCCGGCCGCGAGGGCCGCCGCATTGGGCTGGTACGGGGTGTAGGTGTACAGCCCCGCGGTGGCGGAGTTCTCCACGAACACCGCCGAGCTGCCGCACCCGGGGTCGGGCGAGAACCGGATCTGGTTGGTGATTCCGGCCTTGATCGTGCGGGGGGCGACAAGGTAGTCGCGGTACTGCCGGGCCGCGCTGTAGAGCTGGTTGAACAAGTGCGCGTAGGCCGGGTTGCACGGCGCGGTGTCGGGGCAGCCGTAGCCCATCGCCTTCTCGTACCGGGTCCCGTTGAGCTTGTCACCGCTCAGGGTGACCAGGCCCTGTTCCTTCTGCAGGATGACCAACAGGACCCGCTGGCTGATGCCGCACGCCGCGCCGACCTTCGCGATGATCGTGGACGCGGCCTCGTTGGCTGCGCCGACGTAGGTGCCCGGGCACCGCGAGTCCGCGGGCCGCGTGTAGGTGTCCTGCCGGGCGTTCTTCAGGCAGGGTGTCCCGTCCTTCGCCGCGACGCAGGTGGGGTTCTTGCTGTCCAGGAAGGTCTGCACCTCGGCGGCGGACATCGCCCCGCCGTCGTAGAAGAGTTGGTCACTGATGATGTTGCCGGCCCGGAACCCCGAGGTGTCGGCGGCCGCGACCAGCGGGGTCGAAGGGGTGGCGACCAGGACGGCGGCGGCGACGCCACAGCCGCCGAGGGCGCCCAGCAGGCCCACGACCAGGCGGCGCACGGCGGTCACGCCGGCACCGCCACGCTCAGCGACGACGACTCCCCGTCCGCGGCGGACGACGCGTAACGCAGCACGGCGCGCCAGGTGCCGGCGCTGAGTGCCGAACGCGGGACCCGGAGGTCACCGCAGGCCGTGGTGGTGGCGTCCGCCATGCCCACCGAGGTCGCCGTCACGGTGACGCGCCCCTTGGTCAGCACCAGGGTGCAGGTGCCGCCGTCCTCGATCACCGGGCTCAGGTAGCCGCCGGCCAGGACGGCGCCTGCGCCGGGGTCCCATGCGGCGTAGCTGAGCACGACGTCGGTGGCGGTCGGCCGCGCCGGGTCGGTGGCTACCGGTTCCGCGTCGTCAGCGGCCGTCGTGCCCGCGGCCGTCGTGCCCGCGGCCGTCGTAGCCGCGGCGGCCGTCGTGCCCGCGACGGGCTGGACCGTTGCCGACGCGCCGCCCGGGCTGGAGGTCGCGGCGACGGACCTCTCCCCTGCAGGTCCGCTGGAACAGCCGGCCAGCGCGGACAGCACCACAGCTGCCAGCAGGACCGGTGCCCGACGGGGGGCGCGCAGGGAGGTAGAGAGAGAGGTGGACATGTCAGAGGCCCTTCGGGTTCCGGCCCTCAGCGAGACGGCTGAGGGGGAGGCGTCGAACGCCGAATATCACCGTAGGGTCACGACTGCTTTACCCATGGACGTCGACACGCCAATAGAGCCGTGTTGAAAATCGGTTCGGGTACCCCCGGCGACGGCTTGCGTGTCCGACGTGGGGTAGCCCAGCGCCCCCTGCTCCCAGCCCGTGCCGGCCCAGGCGTCGAGCACCGCGCCTCGCAGGACGCGCGCCCCCGTGGTCGGGCTCCAGTACACGGCGCCGCCCTGGAAGTAGGCGTAGGCGCCCTTCTTGTCGGGGGTCACGGTCACGTCGGTGGTCGGGTAACCGAGGACACCCCGCTCCCACCCGACGGCGGCCCAGGCGTCGCGCACGGGCCCGCGCAGCACGTGCGCACCGGTGGCCCGGGTCGAATAGACCGAGCCTCCCTCGAAGTGCACGAACTGGCCCAGCCCGTCGGGCGTCGTGGTCATGTCCGTGGTCGGGTAGCCGAGCGGGCCACGCTCCCAGCCGGTCCCCGCCCAGATATTGCGGAAGACCATCGGCAGCGCGTGCGTCCCGGTCGTCCCCGTCGAGTAGACCGAGCCGCCCCCGAAGTGCTGGTAGGTCCCCCGGCCGTCCGGCGTCGCCGTGCGGTCGGAGGTCGGGAAGCCGAAGTTCCACGCCGAGCCGACCGCCCCCAGCGCCGTCCGGAAGGCCGCCGTCACCGCCCGGGTGCCGGTGTCGGTCGTGTAGATCGCGCCGCCCTGGAACGTCTGCACCGTCCCGGCAGCCGCGCCCGCCATCCCGGTCAGGCTCGAGGTGCCGGGGGCCACCGAGGTGACCGTGGCCGCGGCGGAGGTCGGATAGCCCAGCGGGCCCTGCTCCCAGCCGGAACCGGCCCACACGTCATAGGTCGCGGCGGGGAGCACGTAGGTCCCCGTCACCGACATCGAGTAGATCGACCCGCCCTGGAAGTGCGCGTACCGGGCGGCACGGTCGGGCGTCGTCCCGAGGTCGCTCGTCGGAAGACCGAGCGGTCCGGCCTCCCAGCCGGTCGCGGCCCACGCGTCGTAGACGGCGCCGGAGAGGGCGTGGGCACCCGTCGCCGCCGAGGCGTAGACCGACCCGCCCTGGAAGTGCGCGTACTGCGCCTGCCCGTTCGGCGTGGTGACGACGTCGGAGACGGGGTACCCCAGACTCCCGCCCTCCCAGCCCGCCGCAGCCCACGCGTCCCGGACCGCGCCGCCCACGACGTGCGCGCCGGTTGCGGGAGCCCAGTAGACCGAGCCGCCCTGGAAGTGCGCGTACCGGCCGGTCCCGTCGGGAGTGGCGGCCACGTCGGTCGTCGGCAGGCCGAGGACACCGGACTCCCAGCCGGAGCGGGACCAGCCGGCGAGGACGTCCCCGGACAGGGCGTGGGCACCGGTCGCCTGCGACCAGTACACCGACCCCCGCTCGAAGTGCACGTACTCCGCCCGGCCGTTCGGCACGGTGGCGAGGTCGGACACCGGGTAGCCCAGTGCGCCGCTCTCCCACCCCACGGCTGCCCACTTGTCCCGGACCGCCCCACCGATGGCGTGCGCCCCGGTCGCCTGGCTCCAGTAGATCGAGCCGTTCTGGAAGTGCTGGTACAGGCCCGTGCCGTCCGGCGTCGCCGCCAGGTCGGTCGTCGGGTAGCCCAGCGCGCTGCGCTCCCAGCCCAGCGACGCCCACTTGTCCCGGACCACTCCCCGGACGACGTGGGCACCGGTCGCCGTGGAGGCGTACAGAGACCCGTTCGCATAGTGCGCGTAGGCGCCCCCGGCAATGCTCGTGACCGGGGTGGTGGCCGGGCCCAGCAGCGAGCGGACCGCAGCATCGGAGTCGTACCGGGCCTGCACCAGCGGGACGGCCGAGGCCGTCTGCCCGGCGGCCCGGTCGCGGATCTCACCGAGACGGGCGTACCCGTAACGGCCCGGGCACACGGTGCTGCCCACGTCGCGGTGCCCGAAGATCGTCGGCAGCGTCACCTTCGCCCCCGATGCGTACTTGGACGTGCCCCCTCCGCTGGAGGTGAGCGCCG
>JAOPWG010000500.1 GCA_025965775.1 Modestobacter sp.
GCCGGGCCCGGTCCTTCGGCGGCCCGGTGATCGTGCACGCCGTCACCACCAAGGGCTTCGGCTACGCGCCGGCCGAGACCGACACGATCGACGCCTGGCACTCCACCGGCGTCTTCGAGCCCGACAGTGGCCTGTCCTCGGCCGCGGCCGGCCCGGAGTGGACCGACGTCTTCTCCGACGAGCTGGTGCGGATCGGCACCGAGCGCTCCGACATCGTGGCGATCACCGCCGCGATGCTGCACCCCACCGGGCTCGCGTCCTTCGCCGAGCGCTTCCCCGAGCGCACCTTCGACGTGGGCATCGCCGAGCAGCACGCGCTGACCTCGGCCGCCGGCCTGGGGATGGCCGGCCTGCACCCCGTCGTCGCCGTCTACTCGACGTTCCTCAACCGCGCCTTCGACCAGCTGCTGATGGACGTCGCGCTGCACGGCCAGCCGGTCACCGTCGTGCTGGACCGGGCGGGGGTCACCGGCTCCGACGGTGCCTCGCACAACGGCATGTGGGACATGTCGATCTGCTCCGTCGTCCCCGGCCTCCAGCTGGCCGCGCCGCGCGACGAGCCGACCCTGCGCGAGGCACTGCGGGAGGCCGTCCAGGTCACCGACGGCCCGACCGTCATCCGCTTCCCGAAGGGGGCGCTGCCGACCGAGCTGCCCGCCCTGGAGCGCCGCGGACCGGTCGACGTGCTGCGTCGCGGTGCCACCCCGGAGGTGCTGCTCGTCGCCGTCGGCTCCCTGGTCCCGATGTGCCTGGCCGCCGCCGAGCGGGCCGCCGACCACGGCATCGAGGTGACCGTCGTCGACCCCCGGTGGGTGCTCCCGGTCGCCCCCGAGCTGGTCGAGCTGGCCGGGCGGCACCAGCTGGTCGTCACCGTCGAGGACGGCGGTCGCGCCGGGGGAGTGGGCTCGATGCTCACCCGCGCCCTGCAGGACGCCGACAGCGACGTCCCGGTGCGGACCATGGGCCTGCCGCAGCAGTTCTTCACCCACGGCAGCCGCGGCCAGGTGCTCGCCGACGCCGGCCTCACCGAGCAGGACGTCGCCCGTCGGGTCGTGGAGTGGGCCGCGCGGCTGGCCGACCGGGCCGCGGACGGGCCGGTGGCCGAGCAGGTCGAGGGTGCCGAGGGCCAGCAGCAGTGACCACCGACCCGGGCCGGCCGATGGTGATCGCCGAGATCCAGGTCGCGCCCTCGCCGCCGGGGACGGCGGAGGACCCGCACGCCCACGTCGAGGCGGCGATCCGGGTCATCCAGGCGTCGGGGCTGCGCTGCGAGGTCGGGGCGCTGGGGACGACGATGGAGGGCGACGCGGACGCCGTCTGGGCCACCCTGCGGGCGGCCCACGAGGCGATGCTGGCCGCCGGGGCGACCAGCGGGATCTCGCACGTCAAGGTGGCCACGGTGGCGCGCACGATGGACAGCCTCACCGCCAAGTTCCGCTGACCCGCTGAGCTCCTCCCCAGAGCGCCGCACCCTGCCGGGGTGCGGCGTTCTCGGCGTGTCGGCGGGCGTTGACATGTGACCTTTTGGTCACCTATTGTCGGCCCGTGCCGGACGACGACCGGGTGTTCAAGGCGCTCGCCGATCCGACGCGGCGGTTCCTGCTCGACCTCTTGTTCACCCGCGACGGCCGCACCCTCGGCGAGCTCGAGGCGGAGGTGGAGATGACGCGCTTCGGCGTCATGAAGCACCTGCGCGTGCTGGAGGAGGCAGGGCTGGTCGTGACCCGCAAGTCCGGCCGGGAGAAGTTGCACTTCCTCAACCCGGTGCCCATCCGGTCGATCCACGACCGCTGGATCGACAAGTACACGGAGCGTCACGCCGCGGCGCTCCTCGACCTCAAGCACGAGTTGGAGAGCGAGCGTCATGACGACCACTGAGACGACCGGCACCGCCCCGTCCGCGCAGACCGTGCAGGTGTACCGGGTCTACATCAAGGCCACGCCGGAGCGGATCTGGCAGGCCATCACCGACCCGGAGTGGAACGGGCGCTACGGGTATGCCGCACCCGCGACCTTCGACCTGCGCCCGGGCGGCGCCTATGTCTCGACGGCGTCGGACGGGATGCGCCGGGCGTCGGCCGAGATGGGCTACGACATCCCCGACGTGATCGCCGACGGCGAGATCGTCGAGTCGGACCCGCCGCGGACGCTGGTGCAGACCTGGCGGATGCTCATGGACCCGCAGATCGCCGCCGAGGGGCTCACCCGGCTGACCTACGAGATCAAGGACATGGGCAAGGGCGTGAGCCGGCTGACGCTGACCCACGACGTGACCGGCGCGCCTGCGCTGGGCCAGCTGGTCAGTGGGGCGTTCGACGACTCCGAGGCCGGCGGCGGGGGCGGCTGGGCCTGGATCCTCAGCGACCTCAAGTCGCTGCTGGAGACCGGGTCGATCCTGGCCGGCTGAGCCCGGAAGGGACCGGGCGCCGCACCCCTCGGGAGAGGAGTGCGGCGCTCTGTCGTCGTCCCGTCCGGTGCTCTCGGTACCGAAAGCACCGGGCTTTCGGTACCGAGAGCCCCGGTCAGGCGGGGAGCGAGGCCACCCCGCGGGGCAGGAACCGCCGTCCGGTGACGGCCTCGGAGACGCCGGCCCGGTCCAGGTGGGCGGAGATGCCACCCAGCCAGAACGGCCAGCCGGCGCCGAGCAGCATGCACAGGTCGATGTCCTGCACCGCCTGCACGACGCCCTCGTCGAGCATCAGCCCGATCTCCTCGGCCAGCGCCCGCTCGGCGTTGGCGCGCACCTGCTCCTCGGTGAGTGGAGAGTCGC
>JAOPWG010000512.1 GCA_025965775.1 Modestobacter sp.
AGGACGTGACCGGCCACGGCATCGCGGTCTTCGCCGGGCTCTTCACGACCGTCTGGTGGGCCTGGGTCAGCTCGACGCTGTACGCCAACCGCTTCGACCACGACGACGTCGTCTTCCGGCTCCTCAAAATCACCAGCATGGCTGCCGTCCTCGGCCTCGCGGCGACCGCGACCGGGGCGACGACGACCCGGATCGGCCTGTTCGCCGGCTGTCAGATGGCGCTCCGCGTGGTGCTGCTCCTGCAGTACGCCCGGGTACACCGGCACGTGCCGGCTGTCCGCTCCCTCACCCGGACCTACCTGGTCGCCCTGGCCGTCGGGGCGGTGCTGTGGGCGGTGTCGGCCGTCATCCCGGCGCCGGGCTGCTTCGTGCTCTGGGCCCTGGCCGTCGCGGTCGAGGTGCTCGCCCCGCTGCGGGCCACCGCGGCCCCGGCCGGCGTCCCGCTGCACCTGGAGCACCTGCCCGAGCGGTTCGCGCTGTTCGTGATCCTGGTGCTGGGGGAGTCGATAGCGGCGGTGGCCAACGGCGTCGCCGAGGCGCGCTGGACCGCCGAGGCGGTCACCGTGGGAGCGGTCTCCTTCCTGCTCGCCGCCGGCCTGTGGTGGAGCCACTTCGATCTGGCCGGCGCCGGTGCGAAGCGGCTGCTGGCGCAGGCCGGCGGGGAGCGGAGCGTGCGTGCCCACGACGTCTACGTCTTCGGACAGCTCCCGGTGTGCCTGGCGCTGGCCGGGGTGGGGGCCGGGATCCAGCTGGCGGTGCTGGAGAGTGGACAGGGCGACGTCCCGGTCGGCACCAGGCTGCTGCTCGCCGGCGGGGTCGCGGTCTACCTGGCCGCGGTGAGCGGCCGGAACACCGGCATGTCGCGGGGCTGGCGCAGCGGCTGGTGGTGGCCGATGGCCGCCGCCGTCGCCGCCGCGCTGGACATCGCCCTGGACCTGCCGGCGGTCGTGGTGGTGGGTGCGCTGGCCGCGATCGTGGCCGCGGTCGTCGTCGCCGGAACGATGCGTCGAGTGACCGGGCAGCTGGACGTCGACCCCATCTGATCCAAGCGAGCCGCTCGCGC
This sequence comes from Modestobacter sp., assembly GCA_025965775.1. Taxonomy (GTDB): domain Bacteria; phylum Actinomycetota; class Actinomycetes; order Mycobacteriales; family Geodermatophilaceae; genus Modestobacter. Next base: position 1,064 of record JAOPWG010000512.1, read on the forward strand.
AGGCGCACGGGGACGTCGAGGCCCGCCGACGCCACCCGCGACAGCGGTCGGCAGGTCCGCCGAGGCGGCCCCGCCGCGGGAGGGATCATGGTCCGCGTCGGGGGAAGCCCTCGATGCACACCGCCGGACAGGAGATCCATGACGTCGCAGCCGCCCCTGCCGGGCGCCGAACGGGGCTGCGGCCCGCTGAGCGGTGTGCTGGTGGCCGACTTCTCCCGCGTGCTGGCCGGGCCCTACGCCACCATGCTGCTCGCCGACCTCGGCGCCGAGGTGGTCAAGGTGGAGGCCCCGGGTGGTGACGACACCCGCACCTGGCAGCCGCCGGTCCGCGCGGGGGTGTCCACGTACTACCTGGGCATCAACCGCAACAAGCGGTCGATCGCGCTGGACCTGAAGGACCCCGTGGACGCGGCGGCAGCCCGCGAGCTGGCCCGCCGCGCCGACGTGGTCGTCGAGAACTTCAGGACCGGTGGCCTGGCCCGCTTCGGGCTGGACTACGCGACGGTGTCCGCGGACAACCCACGGGTGGTCTACGCGTCGATCACCGGCTTCGGCAGCGGCCCGGAGGGCGCCGCGCTGCCCGGCTACGACCTCATCGTGCAGGCGATCTCCGGGCTGATGAGCCTGACCGGCGACCCGGCCGGCGAGCCCTACCGGGCCGGGGTGGCAGTGTTCGACGTGATCGCCGGCCTGCACGCCGCCATCGGTGTGCTGACCGCGCTGAACGTCCGGCAGGAGACCGGCCGCGGTCAGCACGTCGAGGTCAACCTGTTGTCCTCGGCGCTCTCGGGCCTGGTCAACCAGACCAGTGCGGCGGTGGCCGGCGGGGTGGTGCCGTTCCGGATGGGCAACAGCCACCCCAGCCTGTACCCCTACGAACCGATGCCCTGCGCCGATGGCGAGTTGATCATCACCGCGGGCAACAACGGCCAGTTCCGCAAGCTGGTCGAGGTGCTCGGCCTGCCCGAGCTCGCCGACGACCCCCGGTTCGCCCGCAACGAGGACCGCACCGAGCACCGCGACGAGCTGCGCCCGCTGCTGGTCCAGCGGCTGCGAACCCGCACGAAGACGGAGTGGTTCCACGACATCATCGGCGCCGGTGTCCCCTGCGGGCCGATCAACACCGTCGACCAGGGCGTCGCCTTCGCGGCGGACATCGGCCTGGACCCGGTGGTGACGGTGGGGGAGGGGGCGGCGGCGGTGCCATCGGTCCGCCACCCGATCACCTTCTCGGGGACCCCGGCCGGCTACCGACTCCCGCCCCCCGCACTGGACGAGCACGGTGCCGAGATCCGGCGCTGGCTCGCGGAACCGGGCGGCACCGGCACCGACGGTCGCCCCGCCTGACGGGCCGGGCCGAGGGGTCCCGGGCCGGTGGGAGCGGGTGACCCTTGACACACCCGGCATGCGGACAGCGTCCGCAGAGCGTCCGGCGACGAGGGACATCGATGACCGCTGCACGGTCCGCCACCCGCCCCGCCCTCGAGGGCGACCGTCGATGTCGACGTCGACGTCCCTGGTCGTGGGCTCCGGCCCCGCCGGTGCGGCCGCCGCGCTCTTCCTGGCCACCTACGGCACCGCGACGCTGGTCGTCACCAAGTACAGCCGGCTCTCGAGGCCCCCCGCGCGCACATCACCAACCAGCGGACCATGGAGGCGATGCGCGACATGGGCGTCGAGGAGACGCTGATGGCGCTGGCGACCCCCTGGGAGTCCATGGGGAACACCACCTTCTGCACCAGCCGCGCCGGCGAGGAGCTCGGCCGGATCCCGTCGTGGGGACCGACACGGTCCGGCACGCCGACTACGAGCTGCAGAGCCCCTGCACCATGCTCGACGCACCGCAGACCATCACCGAGCCGGTGCTGATGAAGGCCGCGCAGGAGCGCGGCGCGCGGGTCCGCTTCGACACCGAGTACCTGTCCCACGTCCAGGACGACGACGGCGTGACCACGACGGTGCGCGACCGGCTGACCGCTGCGGGGTACACCGTCCGCTCCCAGTACCTGATCGGCGCCGACAGCGAGCGCAGCACGGTCGCCGCCGACCTGGACCTGCCCTTCGCGGGCCCGGACGCCGTCGCCGGGGCGGTGAGCATCGTGTTCGAGGCAGACCTCCCCCACCTGGTCGCCCACCGGCCCTCGGTCCTCTACTGGATGCTCCAGCCGGGCGCGGAGCAGGAGGGCGTCGGCCTGGGTGTGCTGCGGATGGTCAAGCCGTGGACCGAGTGGATGCTCATGTGGGGCTACGAGGTGGCCGCCGGCCCGCCCGCCTTCACCGACGAGGTCATCCGCGAGCTGGCGGTCGCGCTGGTGGGCACCGGGGACTTCCGGATGCGGGTGAAGTCGGCGTCACCGTGGACGGTCAACCACCACTTCGCCACCACCGTCGCGCGCGGGCGGGTGTTCTGCGCCGGGGACGCCGTCCACCGGCACCCGCCGACCAACGGCCTGGGCTCCAACACCTCCATCCAGGACACGTACAACCTGGCCTGGAAGATCGCCCACGTCGTCGCCGGCACCGCCGCCCCCTCGCTGCTGGACAGCTACGACGCCGAGCGGGCTCCCCGGGCGGGTGCGCACCGCGCCGGGTGACGCCGGACCGTCGTCGGCCGGGACCGGGTGGACCCGGCCCTGGCCGACGACCTCGCGTGCGGCGGGTCAACCGTCAGCCGGGGCTGACGGTTGACCCGGGTCAGCCCCGGTCGCACCCCAACAGGCCCAACGTCCCCGTCAGCCGGGTACGGAGGAACTGGTGGAGGTCGGCCGCGTCCGCCGTGGGTGATGGTGCGCGCCGGAGCAGTGCCGCGTCCCGGGCGAGCCGGGCCGTGGCGATGTCGCGCACGCCGGCGCAGTAGGCCCGCGGGTCCTGCCCGGCCGGGAGGGGTGGTTGCCCCACCCCGGCCCGGTACAGGTCCGTCTTGCGCTTGCTCTGCTGACCGTCGACCTGCGTCATCGGGTCGCTGACCGGGGTCAGCGCCATCGGCGCGGCCTGGTGCGCGGCGGCGGACAGCTCGTTGAGGGCGAGCGCCGAGGTCAGCGCACCGCCGTCGGTCAGGTCCGGCGCCCGGAAGGGCGTGCAGCCCAGCGCCGGGTCGATCGACCGGGCGAGCAGCGCCTCGTCGGAGCCGTTGCTCAGGGATTTCCCGCCCCGGGCGGCGGCGGTGTCCTGGGCGATCCGGCCCCTGACCACCCGGTACACGGTGGCCAGGTTGTCCGACTGATCCTGGTCGACGACGGCGAAGTCACGGCTCGTCGGGCAGGGCAGACCGTCTCGGCCGGTCCCCAGGGGCGGCACCGTGAGCTTGCCGGCGGCGATGGCGTTGTTCGCGGCGGTGAAGAACGCCGGGGCGTTGCAGTAGGCGAACTGTCCGAACGGGGAGCCGGGCAGCCCGTTGACGCAGGACCGGGCGCCGGGCCCGCTGAGGGTCAGCACGTCGCCGTTGTAGCCGAACCACACGCCGACGACCGCGCCGGTGGGCACGGTGACCGGGACGGGTGCCACGGCCGGCGAGCTGCCGGCGTCGACGACGACCGGGTGGTAGATCGACAGGGCGCCGGTGGCCGGGTCGACGATCGCCGCCTCGACGAACGCGGCCTGGTCCACATTGGTCTCGCGGCAGGGCCCGTCCCCGCGGTTGGTCGCGGAGAGCTGGTACGGCGTGGCCAGACCGGCCGCGCTCGTCGGATCGGCCGGCACCCGCAGCGTGCAGTTCGGGTTCGCCGCCGGGTTCTTCTGCTGCGCGTCGCCGCGGGCGTCGGGGGTGTCGCCGAAGTGGCGGGTGGCGCGGGTGGCGCGGGTGGCTGCGGTGTTGCCGGCGCCGGCCGCTGGGGTGTTGGCCGTCGCGGATGCGTCACCCGTGGATGCCGCGGCGCCCCCTGCACCGCCGCGGGCGGTCGGTTCCGCGCCGTTGCCGACGACGGCGCCCCCGGGACCGACCGCCACCGTGCTGCGGGACGCCGACCCGGAGGACGCCGAGCCGGCGAGCGCGAGCGACATGGAGCTGCCGATGGAGGTCCTCACGTCGGGGAGCGCGAGTGCGGTCCCGGACGCCAGCAGCACGACGGCAGTCGCGATGGCGAGAGTCGTAGCCAGGCGCCGGCCGGCGGACTGCCGCCAGCGGAGAAGAGCGGCGCGGAGGACGGAGGGAAGTCGAGGCCCGGTGTGACGGTGGTGCATGGAGGAGGAGCTCCTAGGTGGGCCAGATCGTTACCGAATGGAGACTAGGCAGTCGCACAGGGGCACCGTCAAGTACCGGAACGAAATCGCCTGAAGATCAGGATTCCGGTCGGCGCCGGGGCCGGGGGCCGGCGGGGACAGGCGAACCGGTGTGCCGCATCACACCCGGCGCCACTGACCAGCGAGGGGACCGGGAGAGGGGTCGAGGCCCTTGACGGACCGGCCCTTCACACACTTATTGTGCGTCCGCGAACACCGGCTGCAACGGCAGACCGGGGGGACCCGCCACCGTCGTGCTGTGCGTCGCTGCACCGCGTGCCGGTCGGTGGGGCGGTGTCGCGCTGGAACGTGTCCAGGACCGAGGCGGTCCGGACATCCCGCGACGAGCTCGCGCAGACATCACTGGAGTGACGACATGGCCCCCACCTGTGGGTCGTCCTGGGCGGTCCCGGCCGCCGGGCACGGAGCGGGCGACAGAACGTGACTTTGCTCGACCGTTCCACGCCCCACCCACGACCCCGGCCGGCGGCTCAGGCCGGGTTCCGTCCCACGCCCGGACCACGCTCGGCGCCCCAGTCGGCGGTCCGGCCCACACCGGTTCCGAGTCCCCGGTCCGGGCCCCTCCCGGCCGTCCCACCCATGTCGGCCGCGAGTCCCCGGTCGGGGTCCCTGCCGGTCGTGCGGCCCACGTCGGTCCCGAGTCCCCGGTCGGCGCTCCAGGACCGGCCGGGCGCCCAGATCCGGCCCCGGCGCACGCCCGGACCCCGGTCCACGCCTGCGCTGGAGGTGCGGCCCGAGCCGCAGCCCGCTCCCCGGCCCCGCCCGACCACCCGGACGCGCGCGGCAAGAGTCAGGCGCGCGGCGCCGACCAGAGGCGCCCGGGCCGTCGTCTGGCTGGCCGCCCACCTGCTGATCGGGGTGGTCCCGCTCGCGCTGTGCTCCACCCAGCTCATGCCCGGGCGCGGGTTCGTGGTGAACCTGTCGATCGCGCTGGGGTTCGTCGCCCTGTCGGTCCTCGGCCTGCAGTTCGCCCTCGCCGCGCGGCTGTCCCGGGCGACCGCGCCGTTCGGGATCGACGCGGTCCTCCGGTACCACCGGCAGATCTCGTTCCTGGCCGTGGCTGCGGCCCTCGGTCACCCGGTGCTGCTCTTCCTGACGGCGGACCGGTACCGGGCGCTGCTCGACGTCGTCCACGCCCCGCTGCGCGCCCAGCTGGCGTGGGCGTCGGTGGGCGCCCTGGTCGTGCTGATGGTGACGTCCATCTGGCGGCGGGCACTGCGGCTCAGCTACGCCGTGTGGCACGTGCTGCACTCGGCGCTGGGCGTGCTCATCGTGCTCGCCGCGCTCGGCCACGCGTTCCTGGTGAACTACTACTTCAGCGAGCCGTGGGTCCGGCTGGTGTGGGCCCTCTACGCGGCGGCGTTCCTGTGGCTGGCCGTCTGGGTCCGTCTGGTCAAGCCGCTCCGGTTGTGGCGGCGTCCGTGGCGGGTGGCCGAGCTCTGGCCGGAGCCCGGCGGGAGCGTCACGGTCGGCGTGGAGCCCGCCTACCGCCACGGCGGCCACGGGTTCTCCTTCCAGGCGGGCCAGTTCGCCTGGATCCTCTCCGGCCGGACCCCGTTCACGCTGACGTACCACCCGTTCTCGATGTCCTCGAGCGCGGTGAGCTCCCGGGTCGAGTTCACGATCAAGCGGGTGGGGCAGTTCACCAGCTCGGTCCGGGAGCTCAAGGTGGGCGACACCGTCTACGTCGACGGCCCGCACGGGTCGTTCACGCTGCAGCGCCACCCGGGTCTGGGATACGTCTTCCTCGGCACCGGCGCGGGCGTGACCCCGTTCCTCAGCATGCTCGCGACGATGGCGGACCAGGGTGACCAGCGGCCCTGCTGGCTGTTCCTCGGCAACGCGCACGAAGGTCAGATCACCGGCATCCGCCAGCTGGCCCGCCTGCAGGGACGGCTCAACCTCACCGTGGTGCACGTCATCAGCCGTCCCGGGGAGTCCTGGACCGGCGAGCGCGGTCGGATCGACCACGCGCTGCTGGACCGGTACCTGCCGGAGCACTGGCGCGCCCTGCAGTACTTCCTCTGCGCCCGGGAGGAGGTCGTCGACGCGCTGGAGCAGACGCTCCTCGGTCTCGACGTCCCCGCCGAGCGCATCCACAGCGAACGATTCGGGATGGTCTGACATGCGTGGTCTGGGTACGACGGCAGCGGTGCTGCTGAACAGCTTCCTCCTCGTCGCGTTCTGCGTGCTGTGGGCGGCCCTCCAGGCCTGAGGGCGCACCGGGGCGGAGGGTGCAGGATGTCCCGGTGACACGCGCGCCCTACCTGGCCGGCCGGCTGCAGGGCTTCGGGACGACGATCTTCGCGGAGATGAGCGCCCTGGCCCTGGCCACCGGCTCGGTGAACCTCGGCCAGGGCTTCCCCGACCGGCCCGGCCCGGCCGCCGTCCTGGACGTGGCCCGCTCCGCCATCGGGACGCCGCACGACCAGTACCCGCCCGGACCCGGCCAGGCGGACCTGCGCGCGGCGGTCGCCGAGCACCAGCAACGCTTCCGGGGGCTGGGCTACGACCCGGCCGACGAGGTGCTGGTGACCACGGGAGCGACCGAGGCGCTCACCGCGGCCCTGCTGGCGCTGCTGGACCCCGGTGACGAGGTCGTCGTCTTCGAGCCCATGTACGACAGCTACGCCGCCGCGGTCGCCATGGCCGGGGGCGTGGTCCGGCCGGTGCCGCTGCGCCCGCCGCCGGAGGGCGCGGGCGCGTGGACCTTCGACGCCGGTGAGCTGAGCGCGGCCGTCACGCCGCGGGCCAGACTGCTGCTGCTCAACACCCCGCACAACCCGACCGGCAAGGTCTTCACCCGCGCCGAGCTGACCACGGTCGCCGACCTGGCCATCGCGGCGGACCTGCTCGTGCTCACCGACGAGGTGTACGAGCACCTGGTGTTCACCGGGGCCGAACACGTCTCGATCGCCACGCTGCCCGGTATGCGGGAGCGCACCCTCGTGGTCAGCAGCGGGGGGAAGACCTTCAACACCACCGGCTGGAAGATCGGCTGGGTCTGCGGACCCGTGCCGCTGGTGTCCGCCGTCCGCACGGCCAAGCAGTTCCTCACCTACGTCAGCGGCGGGCCCTTCCAGCCGGCGATCGCCGCCGGCCTGCGACTGCCCGACGGGTACTTCACCGGCATCGCCGCCGACCTGGAGCGCCGCCGCGACGTCCTGGTGGCCGGCCTCGCGCAGGCCGGGCTGCCGGTGATCAGCCCGGAGGCGACCTACTTCGCCACCGTCGACGTCCGGCCGCTGCAGCCCGACGGCGACGGGCTGGCCTTCTGCCGGGCGTTGCCCGCACGCGCCGGCGTGGTCGCCGTCCCCAGTGTGGTGTTCTACGACCCGGCCCACGCGGAACTGGGCCGGCACCTGGTGCGCTTCGCCTTCTGCAAGCGGGACGAGGTGCTCGCCGAGGCGGTCGAGCGGCTGAGGAGTCTGGCATGAGGATCGCGGCGGTCCAGCACGACATCGTGTGGGAGGACCGGGACGCCAACTTCGAGCGGCTGGCCCCGCAGGTGGCCCGGGCGGTCGGTGCCGGCGCCGAGCTCGTGCTGCTCACCGAGACCTTCTCCACCGGGTTCTCGA
>JAOPWG010000002.1 GCA_025965775.1 Modestobacter sp.
TGCTGCGGGCCGGCGCCGACGTGCTCAAGGTGGCCACCAGCGGCGGCGTGCTGTCGGCCCGGGACGACCCGCGGCACCCGCACTTCCGCCCCGCCGAGCTCGACGTGCTGGTCGAGGAGGCGGAGGCGGCCGGCGTGGCGGTGATGGCCCACGCGCAGGGCGCCGAGGGCATCAAGGCCGCGGTCCGGGCCGGCATCCGCTCCATCGAGCACGGCATCTTCCTCGACGACGAGGCGATCGATCTGATGCTGGAGCGCGGCACCTGGCTGGTGCCCACCCTGGCCGCGCCGCGGGCGGTGCTCGCCGCCGTGGCCGCCGGGGCCTCGCTGCCCGAGGCCGTGATCGAGAAGGCGCGCGCCGTGCAGGCGGTGCACGACGAGTCGGTCACCCGGGCGATCGCCGCGGGGGTGAAGGTGGCGATGGGCACCGACAGCGGCGTGGGTCCGCACGGGGACAACCTGGCCGAGCTGGGCCTGATGGCCGCCTGCGGGATGACCCCGGAACAGGCCTGGCACGCGACCACGCTGTCCGCGGCCGAGCTGCTCGGGGTGGCCGGGGACCTGGGCAGCCTGGAGCCGGGCAAGCGCGCCGACGTCGTCGTCCTGGACGGCGACCCCACGGACCTGGCCGGGCTGTCCGGCCGGGTCCGCGAGGTCTACCGGGACGGCGAGCTGGTCGCCGCCGGCGGCGCCGTGGTCGAGGCGGGGGTCGTCCCGCCCCGCTGAGCCGTGCGCCGCCCCACCGGGCCGGTCAGCTCCCGCGTGGTCCGTCGCCGGTCACGGGAGCCGGGTCGGCGACGACGTGTTCCGGTGCGTCGGTGGAGTCGGCGTCCTGGCTGCGGGCCAGCGCATCGGGGGCACCGTCGTCCTGGATGCCGTCCCGGCGGGTCTTGAGCAGGCTGGCCACCGTCGCGACCACCAGGACGACGAGGATCACCACCAGCGAGAGCCAGGTGGGCACCGTCGGCACGCCCTCCAGCGGCTCGCGGTGCCCGGCGAACGGCAGTTGGTTCTCGTGCACCGCCTCCAGGATCAGCTTGACCCCGATGAACGCCAGGATCACCGCCAGGCCGATCGACAGGTAGACCAGCCGCTTGAGCAGGCCGCCGAGCAGGAAGTACAGCTGACGCAGGCCCATCAGGGCGAAGACGTTCGCGGTGAAGACGATGAACGGCTCGCGGGTCAGCCCGAAGATCGCCGGGATGCTGTCCAGGGCGAACAGCAGGTCGGTGGTGCCCAACGCGAGGAACACCACGATCAACGGGGTCCAGAGCTTTCTGCCGCCCTGCCGGACCCGGAGCTTGCTGCCCTCGAAGTCCGAGGACATCGGCAGGACCCGGCGCAGCCGCCGGATGAGCGCGTTCTCCTCGTAGTCCTCCTCCTGGCCCTGGTTGCGGACGAGGTTGACCGCCGTGATGACCAGGAAGATGCCGAAGAGGTAGAAGACCCACACGAAGCGCTCGATCACCGCGGCGCCCAGCAGGATGAAGATCCCCCGCAGCACCAGCGCGATGATGATCCCGACCATCAGCGCCTCTTGCTGCAGCCTCCGCGGCACCTTGAAGCGGGCCATGATGATCACGAAGACGAACAGGTTGTCGACCGACAGCGAGTACTCGGTCAGCCATCCCGCGTAGAACTGCGTGGCGAAGTCACCGTTGGTGACCACCAGCAGTACCAGGCCGAACAGCAGCGCCAGGCTCACGTAGAAGCTGACCCAGAGGGTCGCCTCCTTCGCGGAGGGCTCGTGCGGACGGCGGGCGACGAGGGCCAGGTCGGCGAGCAGCAGGACTGTGAGCCCCACGAACGTCGAGACCTCGAACCAGAGGGGGAGCGACACGTGGACCGAGTCTACGGTCCGGGGCGGCGCACACAGCGCACGCCCAGGAAGGCCCTCGTCGTCCCGCCGGGCCTCAGTGGGTGCCCCCCGCGACGCCGTCCGCCGGACCCGCGACCACGGCGGCCGCCCGGTCCCGGCGGTCCTTGCGCAGGCTCAGGACGGTCGTCACCAGCAGCGTCCCGAGGATCACCGCCAGGGACAGCCAGGTGGGGATCTCCGGGATGACGGTGATGTGCTCACCGCCGTTGACGAAGGGCAGCTCGTTGGTGTGCAGGGCGTGGATGACCAGCTTGGCGCCGATGAAGGCGAGGATGACCGCCAGCCCGTAGGCCAGGTAGACCAGCCGGTCGAGCAGCCCGTCGATCAGGAAGAACAGCTGGCGCAGGCCCAGCAGGCTGAAGGCGTTGGCGGCGAAGACCAGGTACGTCTCCTGGGTCAGCCCGAAGATGGCCGGGATCGAGTCGACGGCGAAGATGACGTCGGCGCTGCCGATGGCGATCAGCGCGATGGCCAGCGGGGTGATGTACCGCTTGCCCTGCAGGGTGACCGTCATCCGGTCGGAGTGGAACTCCTCCGTCGTCGGCAGCAGCTTGCGGGTGAACCGCAGGACGGCGTTGTCCTTGTACTCCTCCTCGCCGTTGTGCCCACCACTCCTGGCCTGCACGTACGCGGTGTAGATCAGGATCGCGCCGAAGAGGTAGAAGACCCAGCTGAAGTTCTCGATGGCCGCTGCGCCGACGAGGATGAACACGGTCCGCCGGGCGAGGGCGAAGGTGATGCCGAAGAGCAGGACCTTCTGCTGCAGCTCCCGCGGGACGCCGAAACTGGCCATGATCAGCACGAAGACGAAGAGGTTGTCGACCGACAGGCTCTTCTCGGTGATGTAGCCGGCGAAGTACTCACCGCCGAACTGCGGGCCGGCGAACCACAGCACCAGCAGCCCGAAGACCACGGCGAGGCCGACGTA